>JAZSEC010000078.1:0-1746 GCA_045531485.1 Eubacteriales bacterium
GATTTTTCTATCTTCTGAAAAGCGAAGCGGGAGAACCCGTTGGATATATATATTACTATCTTACCGATCCGGAAGATATTGCGAAATATGCAAAGCTTGACGCAGAGCTGTTTCGCAAGGTGTATTCCCGCACCGATAAAATGGTCGGTAAAATTCAGTCGGTGGGACTTAAAGCAGAATATCGCGGCATCGGTTTTGCCGCACAAATGATAAACTTTATTTTGGAGAGGCTAAAAGAGCTTTCCATAGACGTTACTTTTATCGTTTGTTGGAAGCCGGGCGGCATCCTTCCGCTGGGTAAAGCTCTTTCGGAATGTAAATTCGCTTATTTATCCGAAGCAAAAAAGGTTTGGTATGACGATACCGAGCTGATATGCCCGATCTGCCACGGCAGATGCCTGTGTGATGCGGAGGTTTACTATAAACGACTTGACGGGGAGACGAACAATGAAGCTTAAACTTTTGCCTAAATTCATTATTTCACTTGGAATCGTCGGACTTGTTCTTACGATTGCGATCTCGCTCTTTAGCTACGCAACCTCGAAATCCTATCTGGAAGAAATGTATGCGGAAAGAGTTATGACGAACAGCAATGCCATAGCCGCTATGCTTGACATTGAGGATGTGAAAACGATTCTTACAGAGGGCGGCGATGAGACACCCGAATATCAGAAAATGTATGATCTCTTCAATCAGTTGAAAAAGGACGGCGATATCACCTTCCTCTCCCTCGTTGTTCCCGATGAGGACAGCGTTTGCTTCTACATTGACGCAATGGTGGAGGAAATGGGAGACGATCCCGCCAATCAGCTTCCTTACGGCAGTGATATTCTGTACGTAGACGCGGCAAATCCCGACGATCCTGCCGATATGGAAAAATATATCACCATTTGGGAAAGATACAGAGATAATAAAGGAATTGACACTCCTCTCGTAACGGACAACGACTACGGATACAATTACACGGGCGTTTCGGTCATTCTTGACGAGAACGGAAACGCTATCGCGGAAATTCAGTACATACTCGATATGAGCGAAGTGAGAGCATACCTCAACTCCTTCCTTATCAATATGCTGCTGATCTCCTTTGCGATTATCGGTATTACCATCATTTTGTATATCTTCTTTGTAAGAAAGATGGTTACAAAGCCTGTTGGAAAATTGACCGCTTTTACTCAGGAGATTACCAAGACCGGTATGTTTGAAAATCAGCACATCGATATCAAAACGGGGGACGAGATCGAATCCCTGAGCCAATCCTTCAACTTCATGCTGGCGGAGCTTGAAAACTATATTGCAAATTTGTCTAAGGTTACGGCGGAAAAGGAAAGAATCGGTGCTGAGCTTGATATTGCAAAGCATATTCAGGCATCTATGCTTCCGTGCATCTTTCCGGCTTTCCCCGAAAGAAAAGAATTTGATATTTACGCCACGATGGAGCCTGCCAAGGAGGTCGGCGGTGACTTTTATGACTTCTTTATGGTGGACGATACCCACCTTGCCATTGTTATGGCAGACGTTTCGGGTAAGGGTGTTCCGGCGGCACTCTTTATGGTTATCGGTAAAACCTTGATAAAAGACCACACCACACCAGGCAGAGATCTCGGCAAGGTGTTCACCGAGGTCAATCAGCTTCTGTGCGAGTCTAACAGCGAAGAATTGTTTATTACAGCCTTTGAGGGCGTGCTTGACCTTGTAACGGGCGAGTTCGTTTATGTGAATGCAGGACACGAAATGCCCTTTATC
>JAZSEC010000059.1:0-5264 GCA_045531485.1 Eubacteriales bacterium
CCGTCGGATACATGAATAACCAGAGCGCTCTGATAGAGGAATTTAAGAAGTACGAAGGTAAGCAGGAAGACAGCAAAGTAACTACATCAAATGTGGAAAGAGGTCAAATTGAGGTCAAAACCCTTGAAGCTCTTGAAAAATGAGGGATTATAAAGGGTTCGAATCCCTCCCTCTGCGCCAAAAACAAAAGGACACTCCTCGTGGGTGTCCTTTTGTTTTTGACACAGTCGGTTAGGATCGACCCCTGCACCGTAAGGTGCGAGGGTTCGCATATCCCATCCGAAGATCGAAGAGTTTACTCTTCAGGCGAAGGATGCGGATATCTTCGTCAAAGATGAATACCCCTCCGAAGAGCACTCATTGTGGGTGCTCTTTTACATTAAAACAGGCTTCCATTTTATGTGGAAGCCTGTTTTTTTAGAAAAATCAAATATTATACTTCTTTCTACCTACGTAGGAGGTGTGAAGAGCGTGGTGAGCAGCGTGACAGCCGTAGCCACCCTTGAAGTAGTTGTCGTAAACCTCTTTGATAACAGGGTTAAGGTGGGACTTTCTCATCTCCATCTTGGTATCCTGGTCGTAGAGAGCCTTTGCTCTTACAGCCTTGAGGTCAACGGTATCACGAACGTGCTGAGGCTGAATAGGCTGACCGCCACCGTTTACACAGCCGCCGGGACAACCCATAATCTCAACGAAGGTCCAGTCTGCTTCGCCCTTGGCAATCTTGTCCATAACGGTCTTTGCATTAGCGGCACCGGATGCAACGCATACCTTGATATCCATGCCTGCGATATTGTAGGTAGCCTCCTTAAGACCCTCGGTTCCACGAACCTCGTGGAACTCGATATCACTGTTATCCTTGCCGGTGAGAACATCGTTAGCGGTACGAAGAGCAGCCTCCATAACACCGCCGGTAGCACCGAAAATAACCGCTGCACCGGTATCTACTCCGAGAGGACAGTCAAACTCCTCGTCGGGAAGGGCAGTGAACTTAATACCGGCTCTGCCGATCATTCTGGCAAGCTCACGAGTGGTGAGAGCCACGTCTACGTCAACGGTACCTTCCGCAGCAGACATATCCTCTCTGCCTACCTCAAATTTCTTTGCGGTACAGGGCATAATGGAAACAACGAAAATATCCTTGGGATCGTAACCCATTTTTTCAGCCCAGTAGGTCTTGATGAGTGCTCCGCCCATCTGCTGAGGAGATTTGCAGGAGGAGAGATGACCTACCATCTCGGGATAATAGAACTCGCAGAACTTAACCCATCCGGGAGAGCAGGATGTGATCATAGGAAGAGTGCCGCCGTTCTTAACTCTTTCGAGAAGCTCGGTTGCTTCCTCAACGATAGTAAAGTCTGCCGCGGTATTTGTGTCAAATACCTTCTCAAAGCCGAGTCTGCGAAGAGCTGCAACCATCTTGCCCTCAACGTTAGTTCCGATAGGCATATCAAAGCACTCGCCGAGAGTAGCTCTGATGGAGGGAGCAGTCTGAACGACAACGTGCTTGGTGGGATCTGCAAGGGCAGCCCAAACCTTATCGGTGTCATCACGCTCTACAAGAGCACCGGTGGGACATACAGCGGTACACTGACCGCAGGAAATACAGGGGGTCCCATTAAGAGGAAGGTCAAAGGGCTGACCAATACAGGTATCGATACCACGATTGTTTGCACCGATAACTGAAACGTACTGCTCCTGACATACTGCAACGCATCTACGGCAGAGGATACACTTGTTGTTATCTCTTACAAGATGAGGTGTAGAGTAGTCAAGCTCATAGGTGGGCTTGAAGCCCTCGAAGGCGTGAGAATCTACGCCATACTCAAGGCAAAGCTTCTGAAGCTCACAGTTGGTAGAACGGGAGCAAGAAAGACAGTTCATATCATGGGTGGAAAGAATAAGCTCGAGGGTAGTTTTTCTGGCAGCTCTTACCTTGGGGGTGTTGGTGTTGATCACCATACCGTCGGTAACGGGATATACGCAGGCGGTAACAAGACCGCGAGCACCGCTAGCCTCAACTATACAGATACGGCATGCACCGATCTCATTCTTTTCCTTCATATAGCAGAGAGTAGGGATCTCTACTCCTGCGGCACGTGCAGCTTCAAGAATAGTAGCTCCACGGGGTACGCTTACAGCAATACCGTTTACAGTTACATTAAACATTTCCATTTTCAGCGTACTCCTTTCTTATTTCTTGGAAATTGCATTAAACTTACAGCCGGCAACACAAGCACCGCACTTGATACACTTGGATGTATCGATGGTGTAGGAGGGAAGCTTGTGACCGGGAGCGACGTAATCGGTCTTTGTAATAGCATCAACAGGGCAGTTCTTAGCACACTTACCGCAGCCGATACACTTATCCTGATCAATTACGAAGGAGAGCAGGCTCTTACATACGCCTGCGGGACACTTCTTATCAACAACGTGAGCAATATACTCGTCACGGAAGAACTTAAGGGTCGCAAGTACAGGGTTAGGAGCAGTCTGACCAAGACCGCAGAGGGAGTTAGCCTTAATATAGTTGCAAAGCTCCTCAAGCTTATCAATATCCTCAAGCGTGCCCTTACCGTCGGTAATTTTGTCAAGAATCTCAAGAAGTCTCTTTGTACCAACACGGCAGGGAGTACACTTACCACAGGATTCGTCAACGGTGAACTCGAGGAAGAACTTAGCCATGTCAACCATACAGTTGTCCTCGTCCATTACGTTAAGACCACCGGAGCCCATCATACAACCGAGAGCAACAAGGTTATCGTAGTCAACCTCGGTATTGATGAGGCTTGCAGGAATACATCCGCCGGAGGGACCACCGGTCTGAGCAGCCTTGAATTTCTTGCCGCCGGGGATACCGCCACCGATCTCGTTAATGATAGTGTCAAGGGTTACACCCATGGGAATCTCTACAAGGCCGGTATGCTTGATCTTACCGCCAAGAGCAAATACCTTAGTACCCTTGGATCTTTCGGTACCCATGGAGCTAAACCACTCAGCACCGTTAAGAATGATCTGAGGAATGTTAGCAAAGGTCTCAACGTTGTTTTCAACAGTGGGCTTGCCAAACAGACCCTTTACTGCAGGATAGGGAGGACGGGGACGAGGCTCACCGCGGTTGCCCTCAATAGAGGTCATAAGAGCAGTCTCCTCACCGCATACGAATGCACCGGCACCGAGTCTGATCTCAAGATCAAAGTCAAAGCCCGAATCAAATATGTTCTTGCCAAGAAGGCCGTATGCCTTGGCATCGTCGATAGCCTTCTGAAGTCTGGTTACAGCGATGGGATACTCGGCTCTTACGTAAACGTAGCCCTTGGTTGCACCAACGGCATAACCGCAGATAGCCATAGCCTCAATAATACAGTGAGGGTCACCCTCAAGAATGGAACGGTCCATAAATGCTCCGGGGTCGCCCTCGTCGGCATTACAAACAACGTATTCCTGGTCAGCCTTGTTAGGAGCTGCGAGAGCCCACTTACGACCGGTGGGGAAGCCACCGCCTCCTCTGCCACGAAGGCCGGAATCGGATACAACCTTAATAACGTCCTCAGGGGTCATCTCGGTGAGAACCTTACCGAGAGCTGCATAACCGTCCATTGCGATATACTCCTCCATATTATCGGGGTCGATTACACCGCAGTTACGGAGAACTATACGCTTCTGGGACTTGTAGAAGTTGGTATCGGAGAGAGAAACGTTTGCAGCCTGCTGCTCTACGATTTCATCGGTGTCTGCATCTCTGTATACAAGACGCTCTACGATTCTACCCTTGAGAAGATGCTCTTCAACGATTTCCTTAACGTCATCAGGAGTAACGCGGCTATAGAAGGTACCGTCGGGATATACGATAACGATAGGACCAAGAGCACAAAGACCGAAGCAGCCGGTCTGAACGAGCTTGATCTCTTCATCAAGGCCAAAATCCTTAAGATTCTTGTTGAAGGCCTCCTGAAGAGTCTTACTGCCGGAGGAGGTACAGCCTGTACCGCCGCAAATTAACACGTGTGCACGAATCATTTTCTGCTAATCCTCCAATCAGTTTTCGTCGGTTACGGTGTATTCGGATACTACCTTGCCG
This sequence comes from Eubacteriales bacterium, assembly GCA_045531485.1. Lineage (GTDB taxonomy): Bacteria > Bacillota > Clostridia > Oscillospirales > CAG-272 > UBA1740. The sequence goes on from JAZSEC010000059.1 coordinate 4,082, forward strand.
CCCTTTAAGTGCTTTTCAACAACTTCCTTTGCCTTTTCGGAAGTCATGTGAATGTAGGTAACCTTTGATTTACCCGCCTCGTATATTTCAACGATAGGCTCAAGCTGGCAGTAGCCAACACAACCGGTCTGAGAAACGGTAACCTTATCATTGAGTCCTGCGTTGTTCACCGCTTCAACAAATGCGTTGAGAACAGGACGTGCACCTGCTGCAATACCGCAGGTAGCCATACCAACGACTACGCGAATATCACCGGTGCCCTCGCGAAGAACGATCTTGCTCTTCATCTTTTCTTTGATTGCTTGAAGTTCAGCCAAAGATTTCATTTTTGGTTTTCCTTTCTGGAATATATATTTTATAAATAAATTATTTATATTGCTCGTTTAAGCTTTCCCTGATCCACTGAAGAACCTCATAGGTATCGAGCGGAACGTCCTCCAGCACTTGACGAAGCTGTCGCGTATCAAGTGATACATCCATGCTTTCACCACTGTGAGAGTAGACAAAATCCACATCGGGATGCCCCTGTATCAGCGTGATTATCGTTGAGATAACGTCGCCAAGCGGGGTAAAGTCAATATGATCCTTGTGAAACACCGCGGTAACGGTAGTTCCGTGATCTGAGGGGAAATCATCAATATGCCTTGAGGTGATCGTCAGGCATCCGCCGGTTTGCTCGGCGGCAGATCTGAACAGGGGAATACCCATGCCAACCTTACGGGTCGTACGGGTGGTATAAAACGGATCGGATACGGAGCGTAGAATCTCATCGCTCATGCCAACACCGTCATCCTTAATTGTAATTGTTAATGTGCTTGCGTCCTCGGAAATCGCTATCTCAATCAATTCTGCCTTGGCTTTTGTTGAGTTTTCTGCAATATCCAGTATATTTAGCGAAAGCTCTTTCATTTTCGAGCCCTCCGTAAAATATCAAAAATACGTTGTCTTATCAACTCGCTTGAGCATAGCTCGTCCTCTATTTCAAGGTAGCTTTTGCCATCCCTCATATCGGTAAGATAATGGGCGTCTGAGCTGATAATAAACCTATCGGCAGGTATGCCGTAGAGTGAGGAAAATTCCTCTACACGCTCGCCGTCGTGCAGCTCATAATAGTTAAAGTAGGGATCCTCCGGCAGAGTACCCAGCACGGCGATTATGCCGTTTGCATCTCGGTCAATGTGAG
>JAZSEC010000055.1:0-28356 GCA_045531485.1 Eubacteriales bacterium
CGTCAACAACGATGCGGTAGGTCTCGCTATCGGGCGAGTCAATACAACGCTCGATGGTTTTGCGAGAGATGATCTCACCGTCAAAATCCATATGGTCGTCACGCTCACCGTACTCCATCATCGCTCCGTACTTGAACGCCCATTGATTGTCAAGGATAAATTGCTCACGGTCGTATGCCGTAAGCGGCACAAGAGTAACCTTCGTGTTTTTCATAATTACCTCCGAAAATAAAAATAGAGCTCAGGCTTTGCGAATGCAATAACCCAAGCTCACTTGGACACCTAATCCGGCATTACGGTACTACGGTACACAGCCTCCGGTGACAAATATTCAACGCAGAGATTATACCATAAATACGGGTGAATGTCAAGCAAACGATTGAAATATTCATAAAAATATGATATAATAAACTCACCGATAAATAAGAATTTAGCGAGGTGCTAATTTATGAATAAAGAATGGGCAGAAATGAATAAGACCTTACAGTTACAAATTAAGAGAAAAGACACTTTTGCAAAGGGTATAGATACATTATTAGAACTTCGCAGAAGCCTAATGGAACAAATTATGCAGTTTAGGAATGAACTGTCGGATGCTGATTTTTGTGCTATGCCTTATATGAACGTAAAAGGTTATCATAACAAAACGATTGCATATTCCTTGTGGCATATTTTTCGTATAGAGGATATTGTAGCACATTCGCTTATTGCAAATGATGAACAAATTTTGTTTAAGGGAGATTATCAAAGTCGCATAAAATCCCCGATTATAACAACTGCAAATGAACTTGTAAAAGAAGAAATTGGAGAGTTTTCTAAGAAACTGTCTATTGAAGAACTGTATAATTATATTGGTGATGTTGATAAATCAACAACACAGATTTTAAAGACACTTACATATAGTGATATGAAGGAAAAAATATCAGATGAAAGAAGAAAACAGTTGGAAAAATTAAATGTAGTAAGTGTAGATGAAAATGCCTATTGGTTAATTGATTATTGGTGTGGAAAAGATGTAAAAGGATTGATTCAGATGCCATTTTCAAGACATTGGATTATGCATATTGAGGCATGTTTGAAGATAAGAGATAAACAGTTATCTATTAAGTAAATTTCAATTTATCTAAGCAGATAATCTAATAGCAGAAAGCCACGGCTCAATACGAGCCGTGGCTTCTTTTTTACACATATTTATTCAACAAATTCCCAAGAGGATATATTGTAAATTCTATCTATATCTGTGGGAAGATAGTTTATCTTAAGCTTATCGCCCTTTCTTATAAGGATAAGGGCCTCGTCGGCCTCCAGATATCCCTTGTAAACGGAGCCGTCCTCGGCAGTGATGTAGACTGTTGCCACGTCGGATATCATAGCGATCCTTACGTCATCTACCATTATTTCTACGCTTTCCGAGCTGACACCGATGTTAATATCGTTCTGCCTCAGCAGCTTTTTATATGCACTCATAGCATCCGCCTGCGTCGTTCCCGTAGCAACAAGGCTATAGTTTTCCACGTTTACAAGAGCGTAAAGCTCAACGATGCCCGCGTCGTTTTTCAGCACCATAATATAGGTGGGCTGACTCGACACGTTAATGAGAGAGGGGAAGGAGGCAACGTAGCCCTTTTCCTGCACCTCGCCCTCTGCCGCATCCATTGCAGAATGCTCCTCTGCACCGATAACGGGATAGAACCTATATTCGCCTGTTCGTGCATTGGTAAGAATAAAGCCAATGTTGGATTTGTCATTCGATACTGCAGAGGTAACGCCTGTGAAATACCATACGTCATCGCCCAGTACCACGTAGCCAAAGTCATCTGTGGCTTGCTTACATCCCACGTTTCCAATAATACTGTTAATAAAGCCACCGGAGAGAGTGCCGTGCCAGTTGTATTTATCACTGGCAAGATATCCGTCGTAAACTATATCCACCCAGGCGGGAGTATCCTTTATGTCATACAGCTCGCTTGAGCCGTCGGTGGGATTAAAGATAATGACCTCAACCACGTCCTTGGCTCCGAAAAGCATTACCTGAGGACGGAAGCAGGAAATGATGTAGTAGGGATTACCGTCATCATCAAGCTCAAAGCTGATGGCATCAAAATCAAAGATCTTAGTAGGATAATCAAACCTTACCTTTCGCATAAGGTCATCGCCAAAATATGCACTTTCCGCATATTTCATAGGCTCCCTAAGCTCCATATACTCCGAGCTGCTTTTTACCGGGTCAACGATAACGACGCCGGGGATTCCATTCTGTCGGTTTCCCATCCATTTAAAGAAGCCGTCATATTCCAGATTAGACACCTTCTTGGGGGTATTCTTGTAATTGATCTGGGTATAAACGTCGCTTACGGTATACTGAGATACAACGTGGGAGAGTGAACCGAGGGTTCTGTTGCCCAGCCTTTTCGCCGATTCGGTGTCCATAAGGGCGATGTTGGTTACCTCGGTCGTTTCGGGTAGGTCCTTGGAAAAATCTGCTTCCTTAACCTCTATGATCTTCGCGTAGGAACGTGCGTTAAATACGGGAGATGAGATTATATTTCCAAGCACCAGAACCGTAAGAGGCACTGCGGCGGCAATGATCACCCATTTATTGCGACTGAACACAGTAGAATACTTTTTTACAACCCTTCCGTTCTTTTCTTTTACGGTAATGGTTGTTTTTCCACCATCAATAAAAGGAATTGAGGTGGCTACCACTATGGCAAGAAGGTAAAGCCAGAATCGTTCGGACATTAAATTAATAGGCGGAAGGAAGAAATAAAAGCCGATAAAGGCTGTCAGTATGCCTAAAATAACAGAAAGAATTATCTTGCTTTTAAGATCTTCGTCGCTTTTTCGATTAAAGATCTTTTCAAAGAAAAGATTGATTTTTTCTTGCATTTCACCTTTTTTCTTTTTCATAGTACTATGCTCCGTAAATAATTGGTTTTGCTAAAATTATAGCATTGTTTAAAGTATCTTTCAAGTTATTAATATAAAAATTTACATATTAACTTGCATATTTTTTATATTTGTGTTAAAATGTATTTGTTAAATTATGCAGATTTTCTTTTAAGGAGAAAAAGGCTATGATGAAATCCATAAGAGATATATATAAAATAGGAAAGGGCCCCTCATCCTCTCACACTATGGGACCTGCTAAGGCTATGAGTATATACGTGTCCGAGCATCCTGAGGCAGAGAGCTATAAGGTTATCCTTTACGGTAGCCTTGCAGACACAGGCGAGGGTCACGGTACAGATAAGGCTATTGATGCCGCTACCGAGAAGGCTGTTGAGATCATCTTCAATACCACCGATCGTGATCTTCCCCACGAGAATACTATGGATATTTTCTCCGTAGTCGGTGGCAAGGAGCAGAGCAGAATGCGTGTTATGAGCGTCGGCGGCGGTGATATTGAGATAGAGGGCAGAGAGGGCGAGGGTGCTACTCTCGTTTATCCCGAAACCACCTTTGCCGAGATATCCGAGCTTTGTAAGAAGGAGGGTATCCGTTTATCCGATTACGTTCTTATGCGTGAGGGCGAGGGTATTCGCGATTTCCTTTACATCGTATGGACTACTATGAAAAACGCGATCCACGAGGGACTTACCACCTCGGGTATTCTTCCCGGAGGACTTTCGGTTGAGAGAAAGGCACAGTATCTATATAACCAGCGTCATATTGATGAGAGAGAAGTTACCAGAGAGAACCGAATCGTTTGTGCCTATGCCTATGCGGTAAGCGAGCAGAATGCCGATAACGGCATCATAGTTACCGCACCCACCTGCGGTGCCTGTGCGGTGCTTCCTTCTGTGCTTCGCTATATGCAGGAAAAGCATAGATTCTCCGACGAGGAGATCCTTCGTGCTCTCGCTGTTGCGGGACTTATCGGCACTCTTACTAAGACTAACGCATCCATTAGCGGTGCAGAGTGCGGATGTCAGGCAGAGATAGGTACTGCCTGCTCTATGGCTGCTGCCGCTCTCGGCGAGCTTTTTGAGATGGGAATCGACCAGATAGAATACGCGGCTGAAATTGCCTTCGAGCATCATCTCGGACTTACCTGCGATCCTATTTGCGGTCTTGTGCAGATCCCTTGTATTGAGCGTAACGCGGTTGCCGCTATGAGAGCTATCAATGCAGTAAATCTCGCCAACTTCCTTTCGGGATCCAGAAAAATATCGCTTGATATGGTAATCAGGACTATGTATGAAACCGGTAAGGATCTTTCTCATCATTACAGAGAAACATCCACCGGCGGTCTTGCTAAGCATTACGGAGGCAGAAGCAATGGATAGATCAAAGATAGACAGAATTAACGAGCTTGGAAGAATTGCCAAGGAAAGAGAGCTTACTCCCGAGGAGATAGAGGAGAGAACGGCTCTGCGTAACGAATATATTGCATATTTCAGATCACAGATCCGCCAGGAGATCAAGGAGGACAAGAACAATGGCTAATTGCTGTATATGCTCAAGACCTATTGAGAGGGAGGATGCTCCCGTGCTTTCTATGGGTGCCGTTGGAAACGCCCGCCTTCTTTGCGATAGCTGTGCCCAGCTGCTTGACACCGCCACCCTTGGCGAGAGCATTGAGGAGATCTCCTCCGCCATGGATGAGATAGGTAATCTTATGGCAAACGGTGATCCCGATACGGTTACCTTTAACGAGGTTAAGTCTATTATGCATAACGCATCCGAGCGTGCAAAGGCTATCAAGGACGGAAGCTATGATTTTTCTCTCGACGAAGCGGAAAACGATGAAGGCTTTGACGAGATTCCCGAGGATATGCTGGAGAGCGAGGAGGATATAGAGCAGGATATAATAGAGGAGGAGAAGAACAAAAAGTTCAACAAGGTCTATAATATTATCCTTATCTGTATGGCGGCTCTTACCGTCGGCTTTATTATCTGGCGTGTTATCGATGCAATTTTCTTTTAATCAGACCTTAGTCTTATTCGCTATACACTCGGTCGAATATAAAACAAGCTCCCTTGCATATTATTGTGCAAAGGAGCTTTTTTATGAACATAACAATTATTATGCCTCTTACGGTAACTGCCGTAGGTGTTTATTTGTTGATCAGATTAAGATTTTTCTTCATAGTTCATCCCATACAAACGGCAAAGGAGTTTGCATCTGCTCTCGCTGATCGAAGCTCTCGCAGGGCATTCTTTCTCGCACTTGCGGGCACTCTTGGGGTAGGCAACATTTTCGGCGTTTCAGCGGGAATTATGATAGGCGGTGCGGGTAGCCTTTTTTGGCTATTTATATCCTCCTTTTTCGCAATGATAATCAAATATGCAGAAACACTACTTGTTTTTGACGTTGGCTGTGAGAGCGGTGGAATGGCATCGGTAATTTCCAAGGTGTTTTCACGCTTTGGTCGTATTTTTGCATATACGTATGCCGCTTTTTCGATATTATTAGCATTTTTTATGGGCTCAGCGATGCAGTCTGCAGCCTTTACGGATATATCGGATCAAGCCCTTGGCATCAACCCTGTTATAGGTGGTATTATTCTTGTAATACTGCTTATTCCTACGCTTATTGGCGGTGCAAGAAAAATAGAGAATGTAACAGAAATTGTCATTCCTTTGACAACTATAATTTACATAATGATGTGTTTTTGCACAATTTTAATTAATATTTCTAACCTTGATGAAGCAATTGATATGATATTTTCCTCCGCCTTCAACGTAAAATCCATTCTTGGAGGAGGATTATCCTTTGTTGCAATTCGTGAGGGCTTTTCACGCGGAATCCTGTCTAACGAGGCCGGCGTTGGCACTTCAGCCATGGCACATTCAAGAGCTCCCGGTCGATCTCCGCATATTGCCGGTCTTTTTGCCATGTGTGAGGTTGTTTTCGACAGCTCTTTATTGTGCCTTCTTACAGGCCTTTCTATACTGGTTTCGCTACCGGATATCACGGCCTATACCACGCCCATGTCACTTATCAACGCCACTTTTTCCTCTTCTTTAGGCTCATTTTCTTCTGTAGCTTTGACAGTGATAATTCTTGCCTTTGCTTATTCAACCATTATCTGCTGGTACTATTACGGTATGGAGTATTCACGTCTGTATTTTGGTAAATTTGCCTTGGTATATCCGTTTTTATTTTTGTTCTTTGTAATTGCATCTGCACTTTTTTCATCAAAAATGATTCTCTTCTATATTGATTTTCTTCTTCTCGTTATGTCGTTTCTGACTCTTTCTGCAATGCTGAAGAGAAGGCATAGGATCGCCGAGCTTTGTCCCCTTCTGGAAAACAAAAAATCCCGACACTGATCGGGATTTTTATATTTAAATAAGTCTTATTCTTGATTTGATAACCGCTCCCATACGGGTAAGCTTTTCGGTAATCTCATTCATCTTTGCTTCGCTGATAGGTGAGGTAATAACTGCAATCTCATCCTTGATGGAAATTATCTGAACGTCACCGAGCACCTCCTCGATGCTTGACGCATCATCGGTCTTTTCCTTATCTACAACGCTGATGGCAAGGTAATTTCTCGCTGTGAAGCCGGAGAAATTGAGCAGAGGATTGTCGCTTTTTTCCCAGGTCGGCTCGGCGTAATTTACACCGGAACGCATGATCTGCATAAGATCGCCAACCACAGCAGATGCGGTGGCACCTGCACCTGCACCCTGACCATAGAACATCACGTTACCGATGGGATCTCCAATCACCTCGACGGCGTTGTACACACCGCTGACTGAGGAAAGGGGAGAGTCGGCACCCAGCATAAAGGGGGCAACCAAAACCTGCATTCCCTCATCCGAGATAATGCATCTGCCAAGCAGCTTGATGCTGAGACCAACCTTGGCCGCCGCTGCTACGTCCTCCTTGCGGATACCTGTAATACCCTCGGTGTGAATGCTATCAGTGGGTAGCAGAGTACCGGTTGCGATAGCGGTAAGTATAGCTATTTTTCTGCAGGCATCAATACCAAGCACGTCGGCATCGGGATTTCTCTCGGCATATCCTCTGTCCTGAGCATCCTTCAGCGATTCCTCAAATGAGGCACCGAAGGAGAACATCTTGGTAAGAATATAGTTTGTGGTGCCGTTGAGAATACCACGCACCTCACATATTCTGTTTTGTCCTACAAAGCTGATCATGGGTGAGATAACGGGAATACCTCCACCTACAGCCGCCTCAAAGCGATAGCAAACGTTGTTTTCCTTTGCCAGTGTCAAGAATTCATCGCCGTATCTTGCCACTACCTCCTTGTTAGAGGTAATCACGCTCTTACCGGCCTTTAGTGCTGCTACGGTATATTCGTAGGCGGGATGAGAGCCACCCATAACCTCAATTACGCAGTCAACCTCGGGATCGTTAACAATTATATTGAAATCATGTACTACCTTGTCGGCAAAGGGGGAGTTGGGGAAATCACGCAGATCAAGTATATGCTTTATGCAGATCTCTTCGCCACCGAGCCTTGCGACGCAGTCGGAATTTTTGGTCAGAAGATCGGCAACACCGCCACCAACGACGCCAAAGCCGAGTATTGCAACGTTAGTCATTTTAAACCTCTGTAAAACAAAAATAGTCGGGACTCTGTACAGCGAGCCCCGACAGACAAGAAAATTATACCATAAGGCTATAGCCCTTGTCAAGCATTTTTCGACTTAAACCTCGGTTATTCCAAGCGAGGCCTCCTTCGAGTCCTCAGAGATATAATCCAGCGGATTAACGCTTACTCCGTCAACCTTTACCGCGAAATGCAGATGCGACTCCTCTGCAAGCTCGGATAGGGAGGTATCTCCCACCAGACCGATAAGGGCACCCGACTTTACCTCGTCACCTTCTTTTACGGCAATATCGGTTGCGGCAAGGTTAGAGTACACGCTCACGATTCCGCCACCGTGGGATATCTCTACCGATTTACCAAGCAGGGGGTCGCTGTATACTCTGGTTACCGTACCGTCTGCAGCTGCATAGACCTCCGAGCCGTCCTCTGCGGAGATATCAATTCCGGTATGCACTCTCCATTCGTTAAGCGTTGTGGAGAATACAGGCGTGTCAATGCTATGCTGCTTTGTCACCTCGCCAACTACCGGTGAAACCATGGTAAGCTTTTCGGGCTTTTTGTCCTCATCCTTATCGCCCTCGCTTTCACCGCCACCTTCGTTTTCGCCACCTTCATTTTCATTCTTGTCATCCTCGCCGGGTGTAACGTTTACCGTGGGATCATCCTCGGGAGGCTCGTTGCTTCTGTTAGCCGCCGAAAAGATTCCCACAACAACCGCCGTGATACAAAGAACGCCGATAACTGCGGCGTAAATAATTTTGACCCTTCTTGGCTGGTCGCTGAATTTAATTTTGTTTTCCATTTTATTTCCTTTCCCAAAAAAATGTATGCCTTGCTTCGGCTACACCTATTTTTGCCATGGTAAGGAAAAATATTCGCAAAAGTCGAAATCTTTATTTTCTATAACCATTCCTTTTCTATTCGACAATAAATGCATTTCGGCTCTTGACTTTTCTTTTGTTTTATATTATAATAATTTAGTTAAACTATATCTATTGCAATTTGACTCACAAGCAAGGATTCTGAGGAGGATAATATATGCAGGATAAAATTTCACTGGCAGGCGATCTTGGCAGCGGTAAGAGCACCGTTGCGGATATTCTCATTAAGCGTCTTGGTGCGGATTATTATTCCACCGGTGCTATCGTCAGATCGATTGCCGCCGATCGTGGAATGACCGTTGGCGAGCTGAATAAGTATATGGAAACTCATCCTGAGATCGACCATGAGATAGATGCCGGTATTGCGGCACTTTCGGACGATCCCCGCTTCTTGATCATCGACTCGCGTATGGCGTGGCATTTTACCAAGGGAACCTTTAAGGTGTACCTCTCCTGCGATATTGAAACCAGTGCACTTCGCATTATGTACGCTAACAGAAAGGGCGAGCATAACTCCACCCTTGAGGAAACCATCGATTGCACCAGATCCCGTCGCGAGAGCGAGAAAAAGCGTTATACCGAGCAGTATGGCGTTGATATTAAGGATCTGTCAAACTACTCGCTTATCGTGGATACGACCGTGGCGACTCCCGATCAGATAGCCGAGCAGATTGCCGCTTCCTTTGCCAAATGGCAGCATGACAAGTCCTATAAGCGTGTGTTCCTCTCTCCCGAAAGGCTGCATTTCCCCGAGCGTGAGCTTGACGGTGATAGCCTATCTCCCAAGTCTGCGGTTCTTGATGACGGCGGCGAGCTTACGGATATTACCGTATGCGAGAGGGACGGTGAGTTCTATCTTGTAGACGGCTTTGAGTCTGCTATGGCATACGTTTTCAGGTTTTCTACCTTCATTCCCGCCACTCTCGTTAAGACTGAGCCCGACGGTGAATACGTGAGAATGAGAAATTCGCTGTAAATTATTTGAAAGGTAAATATATATGCTTACTTTAAAGAAAAATAACGCGTCGCTTATTGCTGACGCTGTGGCTGCCGGCTTCGGCGAGGGACTTCTCTCGGCCGATGAGGTGTTCGGCATGCTTGAATATCCCCCGGACAAGACCATGGGCGACATTGCTCTCCCTTGCTTCCGTCTGTCCAGAAGTCTGCGTCGCTCTCCCGTTCAGATCGCCGAGACTCTTGCCGCAGCTATTAAATGCGAGGAGTTTTCCTCTATCACCGCGGTAAACGGTTATCTTAATTTCAAGATCGACGGTACTGCATTCTCTCGCAGAGTTGCATCCGAGATTCTCTCTATGGGTGAGAGCTACGGCTCTCCTATGAACGGCGTTGGCAAGACCGTAGTACTCGACTATTCCTCTCCCAATGTTGCGAAGCCCTTCCATATCGGTCACCTTGGCACCACCGTTATTGGTCATAGCTTAAAGCTCCTTCATGAGTTTGCAGGCTATAAGTGCGTAGGTATCAACTACCTTGGCGACTGGGGAACTCAGTTTGGTAAGCTTATCGTTGCTTACAAGCTCTGGGGCAATAAAGAAACCATAGAGCAGGGCGGAGTTGACGAGCTTGTAAAGCTTTACGTTCGCATCAACAATGAGATCAAGGCTGAGGAGGAGGCAAACGAGGATAAGAAATCTCCTCTCGCTGACAAATCCCGTGCCGAGTTCAAGAAGCTTGAGGAGTTTGATGAGGAAAATATTGCTCTCTGGCGTTGGTTCGTTGACGTCAGCCTGGAGGAATATCAGCGTACCTATAAGCTTCTTAACATAGAGTTCGATTCCTATAAGGGCGAGTCCTTCTATACAGACAAAATGCCCGCCCAGGTGCAGAAGCTTCGTGACATGGGACTTCTTCAGATCGACGACGGTGCATCCATCGTTAATCTTGATGAGTGGAATATGCCCGTGTGCCTTATTTTAAAGCGTGACGGATCCACCCTTTATCCCACCCGTGATATCGCCGCGGCGGTATACCGCAAGGGCGAGTATAATTTCGACAAGGCGATCTACGTTACCGCAGCTCAGCAGTCACTTCACTTCGCACAGTGGTTTAAGGTGGTTGAGCTTATGGGCTACGAGTGGTTTGACCAGCTCGTTCACGTTCCTTATGGCACGGTATCGGTAAACGGTGCTAAGCTCGCTACCAGAACAGGTAACGTTATTCTCCTCAAGGATCTCTTTGCCGAGGCTATCGCAAGAGTAAAGGAGATCGCTAAGGATAAGCATCCCGATGAGGCAGAGTGCCAGGCTATCGCAGAGAAGGTTGGCGTTGGTGCTATCGTATTCCACTATCTCTCCAACAATCGTATGCGTGATATCAACTTCATGATGGAGGATGCACTTTCCTTTGACGGTAATACCGGTCCCTATGCTCAGTACACCTATGCACGTACCTGCTCAATTCTTGAGAAGGCAGGTGATTGCGGAAGGGCTATGAGCGGTGCAGCTCTCTCTGAGCTTGAGGTTGAGCTTGCTAAGACTCTGTCCATATTCCCCGAGCGTGTTAACTCCGCTCTCCAGGATTATGAGCCCTCCATCGTGACCAGATACATTCTCGACCTCTGTGCAGCATTTAACCGCTTCTATCATGAATGCAGCATTGTAAACTGTGAGGACGAGGCACTTCGTGAGAGCCGTATCGCACTTACCAGAGCAACAAATCAGGTTCTTAGAACTGCATTACATCTTATTTGCTTACAGAGCCCCGAGAAGATTTAAAGCCTTCTCTATTGGGGAAGGGGGACCGCCCTTGGCGGTGGATGAGGACAGTCACCCGAGAAGATTTAATTATTCGTTATCAATTTTTTAGGAGAAATATATATGTCAGGACATTCCAAATGGAACAACATTAAGCACAAGAAGGAGAAGGCAGACGCTGCCAAGGCCAAGATCTTTACAAAGATCGGTAAGGAAATGGCTGTAGCCATCAAGGCAGGCGGTCCCGATCCTAACAACAACTCTAAGCTCAGAGATCTTATCGCGAAGGCAAAGGCTAACAACGTGCCTAACGATAACATCCAGCGTACCATCAAGAAGTTCACCGATGGTGGTGACATCAACTACGAGGAGATCGTATACGAGGGCTATGGCCCCTCGGGCGTTGCTATTATCGTTGAAACTCAGACCGACAACCGTAACCGTACTGCAGGTAACGTTCGTGCCGCCTTCTCTAAGTATGGCGGAAACCTTGGTCAGAACGGATGCGTAGGCTATCTCTTCGAGGAGAAGGGCGTGATCACTATCGTTGACGAGGATGAGGAAATCGACGAGGATAAGATCATGGAGGACGCACTTGAGTGCGGAGCCGAGGATATTAAGTCCGATGAGGGCGAATACCAGATCTACACCGATCCTGCAGATCTTGATACAGTTCGTGATGCTATTATCGCACTGGGCTACCAGATCAGCACCGCCGATCTTGCAAAGGTTCCCTCTACCTACGTAGAGCTGACCAGCGAGGACGATATTGCTAATATGGAGAAGATGCTTGACAAGTTCAACGAGGATGATGATGTCAATGCTGTTTACCATAACTGGGACGCATAAGCTGTGAATTTTGTAAATTGCTTCAGAGCTTTTCATCTTACCGTAGGCAACTGCGGCTTACGCTAAAATCTTCGCACTTCATCAAAATTCCTACGATTAGATTTTGTGCATAAAAAAGACACGAGCCTTCCTCGTGTCTTTTTTATTTTTGCTTTTTGACTAAAATGTAGTCGGGGCTTTTAAGAAGCACACCGTCGGTCGTTGCAACGATTTCTACGTTGCTTGATAGTCCGTATCTCTCACGCAAATCCTTTGGTATAACAATTCTACCAAGCCTATCAAAGCCTTTTATTACTCCTATTTTTCTTTATCTTTCATATATATTTCCAACTTTGTCGTTCCTTTTAAGAAAATTCTCATCTTTAGCACAATTATAGCAAAAAAATATGTTAAAGTCAAGTAAAATTCTTAACATTAACACAAAAATGGAGAAAAATATGAAGATATACGATTTTGACGGAAAGAAGAATATTTGCGGTGCGAGGGTACGCGAGGCGAGGAAGCAGATTAAGCTCACTCAGGACGAGCTTGCGGCGAAGCTTCAGGTTTCGGGCGTTGAGATTGAACGCAACAGTATAAGCAGAATTGAGAGCGGTACACGGTTTGTTGCAGACTATGAGCTGCTTGCATTAAGTAAAATATTAAATGTTAGTCTGGCATATTTGTTAGGTGCAGAGTAAAAAAAGACACGAGTTTTCCTCGTGCCTTTTTTTTATTTGTCTTCCTGTTGATGCTTTAAATTGCTCGAAATAACCTTCTTCAGATCTTCCTTGGGAATAAGGAATCTTCTGATTGCAAACAGACCTGCGATACATACGACGCAGACGATGGTGCTGACGGGATCGGAGTGGTTGATAATAACGTGTCTTGAAATTGCGAGGACAAGCACCTCCAGAATGTTTGCTGGGGTAAAGTCTACAAGCATGCTTACGAACTCAAGACCGATTACTATACCGAGTATACTCTCAAGGAAGTGCTTACTGTCGGAGAGATGCTCGTTTACAGCAAAATCGGGTACAAATATCTTTGCCACCTCGGTAAAAAGCAAATAAATCATAGCGAAAAGAGTAATAATTGCAATAATAATCTCAACAACCTCTACTATGTAATGTAGAACCTTTTCTGTCTTTTTTAACATATTAATGCTCCTAGTATTTTTTACAGATATTATTCTACAACAAAAGTCATATTTTGTCAACCTTATTTTTATTTTCTATTTACATTAATAATATTTTGTGATAAAATATATATGTAAAAGTATTCGAATTTGACGAAAAATCGAGAGGAGGCAGGCTATGTCTGAAGGAAAATTCAAGCTGAAAAGCAACTTTTTGCCCACGGGTGATCAGCCCGAGGCTATCCGTGCCTTGACCGACGGTATACTGGCAGGCGAGCGTTCTCAGACACTGCTCGGTGTTACCGGATCGGGCAAGACCTTTACTATGGCAAACGTTATTGCCAATCTTAACAGACCTACCCTGGTTCTTGCACACAATAAGACTCTCGCAGCACAGCTTTGCACTGAGTTCAGGGCATTTTTCCCTGAAAATGCTGTAGAATACTTCGTATCCTATTACGATTACTATCAGCCTGAGGCGTACATTCCGGGCAAGGACGTCTATATTGAAAAGGATGCTATGGTAAACGATGAAATAGATATGCTTCGTCACAGTGCAACCAGTGCACTTTTTGAAAGACGTGACGTCATTATCGTTGCATCGGTTTCCTGCATCTATACCCTCGGTGATCCGATGGAATATGAGAGCCTTTTGGTATCCGTCAGGGAAGGGCAGCAGATGTCCCGTGACGAGCTTGTCCGCCGTCTTGTCGCCATCAGCTATGAGCGAAATGACGTTAATTTTGTCCGTAATAAATTCCGTATCCGCGGCGATACGGTTGAGGTCTTTCCTGCTTCTAAGCGTGACGTTGCTATCCGCATTGAGTTCTTCGGTGACGAGATAGACCGTATATCCCGAGTTAATCCTCTGACGGGCGAAATTACCGAGCATCTGTCTTACGTTGCCATTTTCCCCGCAACTCACTATGCCGTATCGGACGATAAGCGTGAGGCGGCTCTTCTTGAAATCGAGGAGGAAATGCGTGAGCGTGTGGAGTATTTTAAGTCACAGAATAAGCTCATAGAGGCACAGCGTATTGAGGAGCGTACTAAGTATGACCTTGAGATGCTCCGTGAGGTAGGCTTCTGCTCGGGTGTTGAGAACTATTCCCGCGTCCTTTCGGGTAGACCTGCAGGATCTACACCTTACACTCTCCTTGATTATTTCCCGAAGGATTTCGTCACCTTCATTGACGAGAGCCATGTTACTCTTCCTCAGGTAAGAGGTATGTCCGGTGGAGATTATGCACGCAAGAAGAATCTGGTCGATTACGGCTTCCGTCTGCCGTCGGCCTTTGATAACAGACCGCTGTTCTTTGAAGAATTTGAGGAGAAAATCGGTCAGACTATATTTGTCAGTGCGACTCCAGGTCCCTATGAAAAGCAGGAAAGCTCCTCAGTTGCAGAGCAGCTTATCCGTCCTACCGGCCTTATAGATCCGAAAATTGACGTCAGACCCATTGAAGGACAGGTTGATGATCTTATTGGAGAAATCCGCACCACTACCGCAAGGGGTGAGAAGGTTCTTGTCACCACCATGACCAAAAACATGGCAGAGGATCTTACCGAGTATCTCTCTACCCACGGCATAAAGGTAAAATATATTCACCATCAGGTCGAAACACTTGAGCGTATGGAGATCATCAGGGATCTTCGCCTTGGAGAATTTGACGTGCTTGTAGGTATCAACCTTCTTCGTGAGGGTCTTGATATACCCGAGGTATCGCTCGTAGCTATTCTTGATGCAGATAAGGAGGGCTTCCTCCGTAGTGAAACCTCGCTTATCCAGACCGTCGGACGTGCAGCGAGAAACGTAAACGGACACGTTATCATGTACGCTGACCGTATTACCGGCTCTATGAAGGCGGCAATTGACGAGACCGAGCGTCGTCGAAATATACAGATGAAATATAATGAGCAGCACGGCATCACTCCCGAGAGCGTAAAGAAGGCGGTTGCTGACGTTATTGAGATTGGCAGAAAGGCAAAGCCCGAGTCGGATAAGAAACTTACAAAGCTGCAGCGTGAGAAAATGATAGAGCAGCTTACCGCCGAGATGCGTGAGGCGGCCAGAGCCTTGGAGTTCGAAAAGGCTGCATTCATCCGTGATAGAATTAAAGAGCTAAAAAGCAAGAAATAAAAGGAAATAGCGTAAAATGTCAAGAAATATTGTCATTAAAGGGGCAAAAGTTAATAATTTGAAGGACGTGTCGGTCACCATACCGAGAGATAAGCTGGTCGTTCTTACCGGTCTTTCGGGCAGCGGCAAGTCCTCGCTTGCCTTCGATACTCTATATGCCGAGGGTCACAGACGCTTCGTTGAGAGTCTATCCTCCTATGCCAGAATGTTCATAGGACAGATGGATAAGCCCGACGTGGATCTTATCGAAGGTCTTTCTCCCTCAATCTCTATAGATCAAAAAACGACCTCGAAGAATCCCCGCTCCACAGTAGGCACGGTTACTGAGATATACGATTATCTGCGTCTGCTATATGCCAGGGTGGGTATTCCTCACTGTCCCATCTGCGGCAAGGAGATCACCCAGCAGACACTCGACCAGATAGTCGAAAGAATTATGTCGCTTCCCGAGGGTACACGCTTTATGGTACTTTCCCCGGTTGTAAGAGCACAGAAGGGTATGCATGAAAAGGTGCTTGCAGATGCCCGCAAGGGTGGATTTGCAAGGATACGTATCGACGGAATTATGTATGATCTCTCCGAGCAGATCAGCCTTGATAAGAATCAGAAGCATACAATAGACATTGTTCTCGACCGACTTGTTCTTCGTTCGGATATTCGCTCCCGACTTTCGGATTCGGTTGAGTCTGCTATCCGCGTTGCTGACGGCAGAGTGCGTATTCTTGTTGTGGATAGGGAGGGCAAGGAGCAGGAGGAGCTTGAGTTCTCGCAAAAATATGCCTGCGAGGAGCATGGAATTTCATTCCCCGAGCTTGAGCCTCGTATGTTCTCCTTCAACAATCCCATCGGAGCCTGTCCTGAATGTGCAGGTATAGGTAATATGCAGCGTATCTCGGTTAAAAAGCTTATTCCACACACACATCTTTCACTTCGTGACGGTGGCATTGCGGTAAACGGCTTTAAGACCATGACCGAGGACTCCTGGACCGGCCCCCTTCTCGCTAAGGTAGGCGAGAGCTATGGCTTTACACTGGATACTCCTCTCTCGGAGTTCAGCGACGAGGCTATGGATGCTCTTATGTATGGCACCGGCTCTAAAAGATATAACGTGATCCGTTATTTCGGTGGATACGGCAAGGAGCAGAATACCACCTTTGACGGAATCGTCGGCATTATTGAGAAGCGTATGAAGATGATGGGCGGTGATTATTATCAGGAGTTCGTTGAGGAGGTTGACTGTCCTAAGTGTAAGGGCAGAAGGCTTTCTGATATGGTTCTGGGAGTTACGGTAGGCGGTCTTAATATCGACGAGATATGCCGTCTTTCCATTGATAAAATGTATGCCTTCGTTGAGGGACTTAGCTTTGGCGAGGAGCAGACAAAGATCGCTAAGGAGATCCTTAAGGAAATAAAGGCACGTCTTAATTTCCTTATAAGCGTTGGTCTGGACTATCTTAATCTTGCACGTACCGCGGGCACTCTTTCGGGCGGTGAGGCACAGCGAATCCGCCTTGCTACTCAGATCGGATCCTCGCTTACAGGTGTGCTTTACATTCTCGACGAGCCCAGCATAGGCCTTCATCAGAGGGATAACGGCAAGCTTATCGGAACCTTAAAGAAGCTTCGTGATCTTGGCAACAGTGTTATCGTCGTCGAGCATGATGAGGATACTATGCGTGAGGCTGATTTTATCGTTGACGTTGGCCCTGGTGCAGGTATTCACGGCGGTGAGATAGTCGTTTCGGGAACACCCGATCAGGTTGCCGCCTGCGATAGATCAATTACGGGAGCATACCTAAGTGGCAGACGCAGTATTGCCGTTCCCACTACCCGTAGGGGCGGAAACGGAAATTTCCTTCGCATTATCGGTGCAAAGGAAAACAATCTTAAGAACATTAACGTAGATATTCCCCTCGGAACCTTTACCGCAGTTACGGGCGTTTCGGGAAGCGGAAAATCCTCTCTTATAAACTCTATTCTTTACAGAACTCTTGCCAGGGATCTTAACCGTGCCATCACCTATCCCGGTAAGGTGGATCGTATCGAGGGACTGGAGTATCTTGACAAGGTAATAGCCATAGACCAGAGCCCCATAGGAAGAACGCCCAGATCCAATCCCGCAACCTATACAGGTCTGTTTACCGATATCAGAAATCTCTTTGCACAGACCAGAGATGCTAAGGCAAAGGGATATTCCTCCGGCAGATTTTCCTTTAACGTTCGAGGCGGACGCTGTGAGGCATGCGAGGGCGACGGCGTTAAGTGCATCGAGATGAATTTTCTTCCCGACGTGTATGTAAAATGCGACGTTTGTAAGGGTAAACGGTACAACCGTGACACACTTGAGGTAAAATATAAGGGCAAGAGCATCTACGACGTGCTTGAAATGTCGGTAGAGGAGGGAATATCCTTCTTCGAGGGTCTTCCTGCACTGCAGAGAAAGCTTACAACGCTCTTTGACGTAGGACTTGGATATATCAAGATAGGCCAGTCCTCCACCACCTTATCGGGTGGTGAGGCACAGAGAGTAAAGCTCGCCACCGAGCTTGCAAAACGCTCAACGGGCAAGACCATCTATATTCTTGACGAGCCCACCACAGGTCTTCACACCGAGGATGTATCTAAGCTTATAGGCATTCTTCAGCGTCTTGCCGACGGTGGAAATACAGTGGTTGTTATTGAGCATAATCTTGATCTTATCAAGACGGCTGATTATATTATCGACCTGGGTCCCGAGGGGGGCGATGGAGGTGGAACGGTAGTTGCCACCGGTACTCCCGAACAGGTAGCAGCCTGCGATAGCTCTCATACCGGTGCTTTCCTTAAGGAAAAACTGAAGATATTATCCGACGAGGTGTAATATGATACACTACGGAGCAATTAAAAAATGCGACATCGCCAATGGCGAGGGCATTCGCGTCAGCCTTTTCGTCAGTGGCTGCCGAAACAGATGCAAGGGCTGTTTTCAGCCTGAAACATGGGATTTTAATTACGGAATGATATTTGATGATTCCGCCATGAAGGAGATTCTTTTGGCGGCGGATAACCCCTCTGTAAGAGGACTTACCGTTTTAGGCGGTGAGCCTATGGAACCCGAAAATCAGGGGGACGTACTGGCGATTTTGCGACAATTCAAGGAAAAATATCCCGAAAAGACCGTTTGGCTCTATACGGGCAACACCTACGAGGAGCTGACGGGAGATCACAGAACAAATACCGAGCATACCGAGGAATTACTGTCGTTTGTAGATATTCTTGTTGACGGCAGATTTATTGAGGAGGAAAAATCCCTGGGCTTGCGTTTTCGTGGCTCAAAAAATCAGCGTATCATAGATATGAACGCAACAAGACGCGAGGGTAAGATCGTTATTTGGGAAGGTATAAAAGAGGACAGAAATTATGAAGGTAAAAATTAAGAGATTAAATGAAAAAGCAATAATTCCCACCTATGGCTCGGAGCTTGCTGCAGGAGCAGACCTTTACGCCTTGCTCGACTCTGCAATAGATATAGCTCCGCACGAAACAACCTTTGTGCATACAGGTATATCGGTTGAGATTCCCGAGGGATATTGCGGACTGATCTTTGCCAGATCCAGCATGGGTGCAAAGAGAGGTCTTGCTCCGGCAAATAAGGTTGGCGTTATAGACGCGGACTACCGCGGAGAGATAATGGTTACTCTTCATAATCATAGTGAGAGAGTAGCAATCGTTGAGCCAGGTGAACGAATCGCCCAGCTTGCAATTGTGCCATTCCTCAAGGCTGAATTTGATGAGTCTGGCGAGCTTTCCGATACCGCACGTGGTGCAGGCGGCTTCGGATCTACCGGAAAATAATAACTATTGTTTACAATTTACATCAAAATGCGTTAATTTGCATAAAGAATTATTATGGGACTTTTAAACAAAATTGCTCAATATAAGGAGCTGAAGAGCGGCGTTAAGCACTGTACCTTCAATCCGGACGGACCCGGCGTGGTACGAATTCACCTTATTCCGCCCAAATTCAGCCTTTTCAAAAGCACGAATTATATCTGTATCTTAAACGGGTACTATCTATTGCCTATCGGCTATTCCTGGGCTGTAATGCTCTCAAACTTTATGAGCGAAACCGGTAAATTTGACGGCAGAGAGATCAGCGAGAGCGATTACGAGGATATCTTTAACAAGACGGTTAAGAGAACGCTTAGGGTTTATCCTCTTATGGAAAAGGGAGCGATCGTGGAGGATCTTTCCTTTATGCTTGATACCGTCTTTGCGGTTGCAAGAGGTGAGTCGGTTGATGCCGATATTGAGAAGCTTTCTATTCGCTCATACTCCGGTAATATGTATGCTCCTCACCGCATGGATCTTATGGTCAGTGCTATGACCGATTCTTGCGGCAGATGGCAGTGCAATCAAAGGTGCATTTTCTGTTATGCAGCCGGTGAAAAGCTTTCGGAGTCTCACGAGCTGTCCACTGAGGAATGGAAGACTGCCATTGATAAGCTTAAGGCAGCAGGCGTTCCTATGCTCACCTTTACAGGAGGAGAGCCTACGCTCAGAAAGGATCTTTGTCAGCTTATCGACTACTCCAGATGGTTTGTTACACGCCTCAATACTAACGGTGTGCTTCTTACCGAGGAGCTTTGTGAGAATCTTTGTAAGGCGAGTCTTGATAGTCTGCAGATTACTCTTTATTCGCACAACGAGAGTGTACATAACTCGCTTGTAGGTGTAAGCTGCTTTGACAAAACAGTTTCGGGAATAAAAAATGCCATTAAGGCGGGTCTTGACGTAAGCATTAACACACCGCTGTGTAAGAAAAATGCCGATTATATCGAAACACTTAAATTTCTTTTCTCTCTGGGCGTACGCTTCGTTACCATAAGCGGTCTTATATGTACGGGTATGGCAGAGGACCGTCACGGTGAATACGACCTTGATAGCGATTCTCTTTATGAGATTGTCAAGGCGGCAAAGCAGTTCTGTCATGAAAACGGTATGGAAATTGACTTCACCTCTCCCGGACTTATAGCCGAGGAAAGGCTTGAGGCTCTTAATATGAACGTACCTATGTGCGGTGCGTGTCTTTCTAATATGGCTATCGCACCCGACGGTACAGTTATTCCTTGCCAGAGCTGGCTTTCCGCAGATGGAGGCCTTGGTAATATCCTTACCGGTAGCTTTAAGGATATCTGGAAGGCGGATAAATGTAAATCACTTAGAAATATGACCGAGGCGGAGGCAAAGTGCTGTCCCTTCAGAAAGCGAGGGGAAAATGGCTAAAAAAGAAGTAAAATACGATTTTTCCGAGAAAACGGTTAAGGAACGAAGAATCTTTCCGAAGAAAAATGCGATAATCCTCGCGGTGCTAATCATTTTGCAGATATTCAGCGTGCTTGGAATTATATTTTATCAGCCCACGCCTCAGGACAGGATAGATGAATATCGGGTCTACGTATCTCCCAGGGAGGATGGCACCCTTGATATCGAATACATGCTTACCTGGACGCCCCTTGATCCTGGAGAGCCGCTTACCTTTATTTCTATCGGTGTTGCAAATCCAAGCTATACCGTGCTCGAGTATTCTAAAAACGTTGCAAGAGTAGAGAAGTATAACGATGGCCAGGGCGAATGTCACGTGGATCTATATCTTGACAGGAAATATTACAAGGACGATACACTTGAGGTCAGCTTAAAGATAAATCAGGTAAATATGCTTTGCGACAATGGTGACGAGTCGTTTTATGAATTTGTTCCCAGTTGGTTTAGAGCTACCCCGGTGGAAAGCTATAGCTTTTATTGGAGGGCTGACCCTACCATAAATGCTACTAATGCCGATGATGTCAAGAATGGATGGCACGTGTGGAGCGGATCTATGGAGGCTGGCGAGTACCGTATGATGAAGGTGTCTTACGAAAAGATGGATGCCCACACTGTATCCTACAGACCCTTTTACGACGGAAGCGTATATAATCAGCTTGAGGAGGACAAGGCTGTAGTTACGGCTCTCCTTGTCATTGTAATAATTATCCTTCTTATCTGCGAGATTTTCTGCATCGACGTGGTTGTTTCATATCATAGAGGCAGAGGCTTTATCCGTGGCTACGGTCATCCAATGTATACCTACGGCAGAATGAACAGGCATTATATTGCTGCACATAATCAGCATAATGCAAATAGCTCTACTATGCATTCAGGTGGCTCGGGTCGTCACGGCGGAGGATGTGCGTGTGCTTGTGCATGTGCCTGTGCATGTGCGGGAGGCGGTCGTGCAGGCTGCAGCCAGAAGGACACCTATAAGCCGAAAAAGAAGAATGCAGATGATAACAACTGATGCTACTAAAAATCAGTCGAATTCTGGTATTTTTCAAACATTAACCCACGTTTTTACAAGAAAAAATATAAAAAAGGCACGCCAACGCGTGCCTTTTTTATTATGTAAAGCTTTTCTTTAAAAATAATCCTTTGTAAAGTAAATATCCTTCTTTGGAATCTTAAATTCTTTGCCGTTAAGATAATCAAGGCAGGTGGATTCGGAGCTGTTAAAGGAGAACCGCAGCCTATAGGAATAGAGAGCCTGGTATTTATATCCTTTCGCACGGTCGGTTTTGTTCACACCGTACTTGCCGTCGCCGATCAGTGGATGACCGATATGAGCCATGTGGGCACGTATCTGGTGAGTTCGGCCGGTAAGCAGCTCTACCTCGATAAGCGATGAATCACCGCCTTTAGCCACTACCTTATACTTGGTAATGATCTCCTTGGCACCTCTTGGAGGATTTTTGTCATATACTCGGACGATATTCTTCTTGTCATCCTTTAGTAGATATCCTCTTATAGTTGCCGACTCGGGCTTTGGTATTCCGTGAACAGCGGCCAGATAGAATTTATCTATTTCACGCTTTTTTATCTTTTCGTTCATCACTCGAAGAGCCTCGGCATTCTTTGCCGCAATAACTATTCCACCTGTATTTCTGTCGATTCGGTTACATAGAGCAGGGGCGAAGGATTGCTCCTCGTCGGGACGGTACTCGCCCTTTTGATAAAGATATGCCTGAACGTGTGTTATCAGCGTATTTGTTGAGCCATCCTCATCCTCGTGAACCGAAACACCGGGTCGCTTGTTAAGTAGCATGATATTTTCGTCCTCGTAGATGATATCAAGCCTTACGCTGATGCTCTCAAAGGAGTGCTTGTCCGCCTTCTTTTCAAAAAATTCTTCGGCAAGGAAGCATTGGATGGTATCTCCCTCACAGAGAACGGTGTTATTCTCGGCTCTCTTGCGGTTTACCTTGATTTTCTTAAGTCTTATAGACTTATAAAGCAAGCTTATAGGCAGATCAAGGGTTTTGGTAATAAACTTGTCAAGCCTTTGACCCGCATCATTTTTGCCTACCGTAAGCTCACGCATGGGAAATACCTCCTTTCATGGTTTTATAGTTAGATTCGCAACGAAAGCTTTAGATTACTTGGTTCCGAAGATTCTGTCACCCGCATCGCCGAGACCGGGAACAATATATGCATGCTCGTTAAGATATTCGTCGAGAGCAGCAGCATAAATATCCACGTCGGGATGATTTTCCTGTACCTTCTTTACTCCCTCCGGAGCTGCCACAAGGCACATAAGCATGATATGCTTTGCACCCTTATTCTTAACCATTGTTATAGCGTCGCTGGCAGAGCCGCCGGTCGCAAGCATGGGATCGACGATGATAACCGTTCTTTCATCAAGCTCGGGGGGCATCTTGCAGTAGTATTCTACGGGCTCGTGGGTTTCGGGGTCGCGGTAAAGACCGATATGGCCCACACGTGCAACGGGAACCAGACGAAGCAGACCGTCAACCATTCCAAGACCCGCACGGAGTATGGGAACAATAGCAAGCTTCTTACCGGAGATCTTCTTCTGTACGGTCTTGCAGATGGGTGTTTCGATCTCCACGTCCTCTGTAGGCAGATTTCTGGTGATCTCATATCCCATAAGCATAGAGATCTCGTCAAGCAGCTGCTTGAATTCGCTTGTGGGGGTGTCCTTCTCACGCATAATAGTAAGCTTATGCTGAATAAGGGGATGCTCGATTACCTGGAATTTACTCATTACGTATATTTCCTTTCGGTTTGTTAATAAATGTCTTCTTTACCTTATTATACCTCTAATGCGTCTTTTTTTCAAGTCTAATTGCATAAAATTATTCGGTAGATTAACCTTTTTGTATTTTTGGAGGATATGATGAGAGAAGCTACTCTTGTAATAATGGCGGCGGGGCGTGGCAGTCGCTTCGGAGGATTAAAGCAGCTTGAGGACGTGGACGGCAGAGGGCACAGCATTATAGACTATTCCGTCTATGATGCGGTGATGGTGGGATTCAGTCACCTTGTGTTCGTCATAAATCGCGATATTGAGGCAGTTTTTCGCAAAAAAAGCGATACGTATCCGCAAAAATACGACATTTCAGTGGATTATGCATATCAGGAAATTGATGATCTGCCAGCGGGCATTGTGATGCCGATCGGAAGAAAAAAGCCTTGGGGCACGGCTCACGCTGTGGCATGCCTTGACGGTGTGGTTTCCTCTGCCTTTGCTTTGATCAACGCAGACGATCTATACGGTAGAGAAGCTTTTTATAAGATTCATTCATTTCTCATCTCCGATGAGGCGGTAGGGCAGAATTATGCTATGGTTGGTTATAAGCTGGCTAATACACTTAGCAAAAACGGCAGTGTTTCCCGAGGAATATGCAAAACGGATGGGAAATATCTTACCGAGCTGCGAGAGATCAGCGGCATTTTTGCTTGTAATAACGAGATATTTTGTGACGGTGAATCTTCTCACGTAATGTCGGACTCCTTGACCTCGGTAAACCTTTGGGGGTTTACTCCCTCAATCATAGAAGAGTGTAATGACGGCTTTCGGGCGTTCCTTAAAAAACGGCTTGACACCGACCCCAATGACTGCGAGTTCTTTTTGCCCGAATTGGTTTCACAACTGATAAAGGAAGGAAAAGCGAGGGTACGTATCCTCGAAAATGGTGAAATCTGGCAGGGAATAACCTATCGCGAGGACGTTGTACATATAAGAAATTATCTTACAGAGCTTGTTCAAAAAGGTAAATATCCAACTGTGCTATAAAGAAAAAACCTCCCAAATGGGAGGCCTTTTTCTATGTGAAAATATAGCAGAACAAAATCAAAATGATTAAAAAAGCAAAGTTGAAGGCGGTGAATTTTACAAGATATCCAACCGTATGCTTCGGATCCTGCTTCGTATATTCCTTAAAGGTAATAAGGCTGGCGAGCGATGCAATAAGCGTGCCGGCTCCGCCGATATTTACTCCAAGTAAAAGCTCACGGTAGTTGTCAGTAAACTGGGAGAGCAGTATTGCCGAGGGAACGTTTGAAATAAACTGACAGCTCATAGCAGAAAAAACGAGGGTGTTTATGCTTAAAAGATAGGAAAAGAAATCACGCACGGCATCGATTCTACCCATATTTCCGGCAAAAATGAAGAAGAACACAAAGGTAAAGAGGAGTCCGTAGTCCACCTGAAGCAGTGCCTGTCTGTCAAGTATAAGTATTGCCAGCGGAATAATGATAAGTCCTATCTGATAGGGCATAAATCTGAATACCATCGCAATAGCCAAGGCGAACAGCACGAGGTAGATAATAACTCTGCCAATAGGCAGGCTTGCGGCCTTTTCCTGAATCTCCAAGGGCTCGCTTTTAACGAAAACAAGGCAGCATACCGTGATCAGCAGCACGGATACGATAAACGGCGGAAGCATTATCATGACGAATTCGCCGTCGGGTATATTGAATTTTGAATAAAGATACAGATTCTGCGGATTTCCAAATGGTGTCAGCATACCGCCGAGATTTGCAGCAATATTCTGCATAATAAAGGCAAATGCCAGGTATTTTTGTTTACCCGTTGTATGTAGAATAAAATAGCCTAGTGGCAGGAAGGTAAGCAGAGCCATATCGTTGGCGATAAGCATAGAACCTATAAAGGTAATGTAAACCAGAACGAGTATGGCGATCTTTGTGTTCCTGAACCTTCTGACTATAGCCTTGGCTAGTGTGTAGAAAAATCTGATGTTTCTGAGTGCACACACAACGGCAAGCACGCAGAAAAGACAAGACAGAGTCTTGAAATCAAAATAATCAAGATATTCCTTATCGGGTGGCACGATTATCGAGGTGACGACAGCGACAAGGATGGCTATTATAAGAACTGCGTTGTCCTTAATAATTTGATTGATTTTCTCTTTTTTTGATGGTGGAGAGATTGTTTCCTCATTCATTTTCACATACCTCGCGGTATTTTGCTTTCATGTATTTTTTGTTTAAAACGTACTTTTCTCCGTGATTCTTAACGTCCTCGAAAACCGCTTCAACAAAGGCGAGAGTTTGGGGATTTCCCTTCACCTTGCAGCCATATTTTTTCCAATGGACTAAGGGTAGCTCAGGAGAATAGCTGCCGCCGGCATATACTCTCGTAGCGGCAAGCTTGTCGCAGACACATTCAACGGCAAACTCATAGGGCATAAGCGGCTGAATATGACATTCATCATCGATCCAATACTCTATATGATGCCTGTTTCTGCCCTTGTGGTGAAGCCAGGCAAGGCTCACACCCCTCTCCCTGCGGCATACACCGATGGGTGAGCGATTTCCCTGAAAATATTTTGCACTTTCAAAGAATTCCGTGGGCGAAAACTTTGACAAATCATGTGTGATTCCTCTCCAAATGAGGCCGCATTTAGAACAATTTATAAATACACGCCACTTATGACGCAAAACGAGAGCAAAATGACCGAAATAATTCTTGATCATCGTATCCAACCCCCCTTTTTTTCACTCCATATATTGTAATACAACGCAAGAAAAATGTCAACAATTCGTGAAAGAAAATTTTAATTAAAATTTATCTAAAAATCGTTGACAAAAGCATAATAAAATGATAAAATGTATTTGAAGTCGTACATGACCGACTAAAACAAAAAAGGAGTTTTGACTATGAAAAAGGTTGTATCTGCTGTATTAGTATGTGCTCTTCTCGTTTGCACTCTCTTTACCCTTGTTTCCTGCGGTAACAGTGTAACCGGTACTTACAAGTGCACTTTCACCGATTCGAACTATGAGGTTTATGAGTTCGAGATGTTCGGTAAGGTAACTAAGTCTACCACCACCGGTGCTTTCGGTTATACCAATACCAAGACCGTTGAGGGTAAGTATGAGCTTAACGAGGTTGGTGAGAACAAGTATTCTATCACCTTTACTTGGGAAACCGAGGAAGGCGAGAAGATCGAGACCGTTGACTACTCTTCCGGTGAAGAGAACGGCGTTAAGTACATCAAGCTTGGTGTAGTAAAGTACGCTGAGGTTAAGTAATTTAACTAAAATCAGTGCGGGAGGCATTGTCCTCCCGCCTTTTTTTATTTATTTTAAAAAATCTATTGATTTTATAGTTTAATAGTGGTATAATTATATTCGTATAGAAATATTCACGCGTATGCGTAATGTTTTGTTATTAATATAAATGAATTGTTGGATGCATTATGGGTTGCATTCCGCAATAAATGGAGAGAGTATGAACGCATTATTTAAGAACAGAAAGCTTGCAATAGCAGTGATGCTTGCATTCGTCATGGTTTTGACGATGACTGTAACCGCTTTTGCCGCCGGTGAATCCGGTGGGGAAGAGCATGACTATTGGTCGGATCCTTTATTCTTCGAATTTATTCTTCTGGTGGTTGCCTTCTTGTCGGTTACCATTTGCACGATCCTTATCGTGCATGCCGTGAAGCATAGAAACAGAATACACGAGTATGAAGAGCGTGAGGGTACAGTTAAGCTTTACGTGGATCTTGATGAATCTAAGTGGGATGCACCCGATACTGTATTCGTCGATGCACTCGAGCCTACCGCTGCTATTCTTAGTGATCTTGAGCCGGTGAAGAAGATTAACGGTCTTGACGGCTTCGTTATCACCGAGCAGCCCATTGAGCCTATTACCGCGATTAATATGGGTGCCGATCCTTATGCCTTCAGAATGGCGGAGAATGTTACCAATGCTGTTTACGAGGCTACTCCCGCCACTCCCATAACTCTTGGTGATCTTGATAATCTTGCACCTTTGGATTCCATTCCCGAAAGTGGACCCACCGAGACTCCTCTTATTGAGAGCATTAAGCAGCCTGATAACTCTTATGTATACGAGAACATTCCTCTCTCTGTTCTTGAGGACGATTTCCGTGCAGTACCCGAGGCAAACCAACCCATAGAGCCTGCAATTACGCCTCAGACCTCTCCTTATACATATATAGCACCTTCCTCCGTTCCCGGCACTTCCGCATTCGTTGCACCTGCCGCGGCGGTTTATGAAAATAACGTTAGTCCCATTACCCTTGTTGACAGCATCGCTCCCGTGGCTGAGCCCACGCCTGAGCCTGTTGGTGAGGCGGTTACTCCTAAGGCAGAGCCTCTTTCTTATCTTGACGTTCCGATTACGATCTTCACCTCGTCGGATGACGACGGCGTAGTGCAGATCAGTGCATCCATTTACGAGAATAAGGTTACCGCTGTAGAGCTTAAGGATGAGCCTATTATTGCTCCTGCTCAGAGACCCGACCCTGTTGCCGAGGCTAAAACACCTATTGTCGATCCCATCTCTCGCAATATCGTTGCAGATGAGCTTCCTCTTGTTATTCCTAGCGTTGAGGCTGGCGTTTACGAGGCAACTCCCATCACTCTCCTTGTGGATGATCCCGTTCAGCCTATTATGCCCGAGCCTATCAGCGTTTCTGACGCAGTCACTCCTGCAGCAGAGCCTGTTGTTGATACCTTTGCTCAGCCCGAAGCACCCGTTGAGATTTCCGTATCTCAGGCGGCCGTTTACGAGAACATCGAGCCTGCCATTGTGCTTGAGGATGAGCCTGCAGCAGCCGTTGTTGCTGAGCCTATCGTAATTCCCGAGGCATCTACACCTTATGCAGAGCCTGTTGTTGATACCTTTGCTCAGCCCGAAGCACCCGTTGAGATTCCCGTATCTCAGGCGGCTGTTTACGAGAACATCGAGCCTACTATCGTGCTTGAGGATGAGCCTGCAGCAGCCGTTGTTGCCGAGCCTATCGTAATTCCCGAGGCA
>JAZSEC010000065.1:0-21466 GCA_045531485.1 Eubacteriales bacterium
TAGATCATGATAAATTAAAAGGAGAAACAAAATGGCTAATATTAAGTCCGCTAAGAAGCGTATCCTTGTTAACCGCACTAAGGCTCTTCAGAACCAGATGGTTAAGAGCCAGCTTAAGACTGTTATCAAGAAGTTCAACGCTGCAGTAGATGCAGGCGACAAGACCGCTGCATCCGAGCTTTACAGACTTGCTGTTAAGAAGGTAGACCAGGCAGTTGCTCACGGTATCCTTCATAAGAACAACGCGGCTCACAAGAAGTCCGAGTTCACCAAGAAGTTCAACGCAATGGCATAAAACCAATATATTAAGTCCGCCTTAACCCAGCGGACTTTTTTATTTTTTTCTTAATGTGACTTCATCACATTGGATAAAATATATACTTGACGAATGCATTTTCTTATGATAAAATAATTATAGAAAATGTATTAACCTTCTGAAAGGAGGATAAATATGAGTAAAAACCGAAATTATGAGCATTTAAGCAAGGAGATGTCCGATAGAATCAGATACGACAGAGAGCATGGCACGGGACCTAACTTTGCTGCTGATGGCAAAAATGCCCTTCGACGCGATATGTCGTCCGACAGAGAGTCTGCTTGGCGACCTGCATATCTCAGGGATGTAGACAAGATACTGCATAGCCCATATTATAATAGATATACCGACAAAACCCAGGTGTTCTCCTTCTATAAGAATGATGACATTACCAGACGTGCTCTTCACGTACAGCTTGTTTCACGTACCGCCCGTACTCTCGGTGCTGCGTTGGGATTAAACCTTGATCTTATTGAGGCGATTTCTCTTGGACATGATATTGGCCATACTCCGTTTGGACATGCGGGTGAGAGATTTATCAGCGAGGTATATCACGCTGAAACCGGTCGCTATTTTAACCATAATGTCCATAGTGTAAGAGTTCTTGACGGAATTTTTGATCACAATATTACCCTCGACACCCTTGATGGTATAATCGGTCACAACGGTGAGTTTGAAATGGATGAATACCGTCCCGCAACTCTTGACGGCTTTGAGGCATTCGACAAAATGGTTGAAGGATGCTATGTTGACGAGTCTAATATTATCAGAATTATTCCTTCCACCCTTGAGGGCTGTGTTGTTCGCGTATCGGATATTATCGCATATCTCGGCAAGGACAGACAGGATGCGGAAAAGGCAGGATTGATCGACTCCTCCAATGATATAGGTGACGTTGGAATAGGTACCATCAATTCTGATATTATGAACAACCTTATGGTCAACATTATTGAGAACAGCTACGGTAAGCCTTACATCAAGCTTGATGCAGAGCATTATAAGAGCATGAGTATGGCGAAGCGTGATAATTACGAGCAGATCTATAAGAAGGATCACGTTTCTCGCGTGCTTGATGAAACCGTTCGTCCTATGATGCACAAGATGTACTATCAACTTCTCGGAGATCTTAAGGCAGGGAAGAAGTCATCTCCCATTTACAAGCATCACGTTGATTTTGTTCTCGGCAACCATTATGCTCATTCCAAGCCTTATCTCGAGACCGAGCCTAACCAGATAGTTGTTGACTACATCGCATCGATGACCGACGATTATTGCACCGAGCTATATAAGTTCCTCTTCCCGAAGAGCAACGTGGATATTAAGTATCACGGTTATTTCGAGGATCTCGAAGCAATAAAGTAAATAATATTCCGTCGGATTGAGAAATCTGTTTCATGAGGAGCTAACGAGAATGAAGAAACTATTAGCCTTATGCTTGATACTTGTTGTTTTGTCAATGCCTTTACTGACATCCT
The DNA here is from genome assembly GCA_045531485.1 of Eubacteriales bacterium. Classification (GTDB taxonomy): domain Bacteria; phylum Bacillota; class Clostridia; order Oscillospirales; family CAG-272; genus UBA1740. Next base: position 1,792 of record JAZSEC010000065.1, read on the forward strand.
GTAATTTCAACAATTACAAACCCATTTCTCTGAAATATCAGAATTCTGATTATGCTCCATATACCGATGGAAAACCAAAAACCTTTTTACTCGATCTGCTTAATAACAGTAAATGGAATTCCGGCGTTGCAAAATGCGATTGTGATTATACCGTAATTATGAAGAATATGCGGGAGATTTTTTATCACAGCGAATGCGGAACGTTTATAGATTACGATCTTGCTAAATCTCTGACGGTCAGCGAAGAAGATAGACTCGTGCTTAACGGTTACTTTACCGGTATAATGTGTGAAAGCAACATTCACTATTATGACGAAAACCACAGGTGTATAGCTTGCGGACACGTTACATCGGAGCAGCCCGAGTGAAATAAAAGAATATAATAAAAAGCCGCACTCGATTGAGTGCGGCTTTAATGTTACATTTATTAGTTGGAAATGTAGGGAAGAAGTGCCATCTGGCGAGCTCTCTTGATAGCTACGGTGAGCTGTCTCTGGTGAAGAGCACAGTTGCCGGATACACGTCTGGGGAGAATCTTAGCTCTCTCAGAGGTGAACTTTCTAAGCTTAGCGATATCCTTGTAATCGATCTCGGTAACCTTATCCTGGCAGAAGATGCAAACCTTCTTTCTTCTGTGACCCTGACGGAATGCAGGACGATTGTTGTTTTCCATGAGTTTTATCACCTTTCCGACTCACGATTTCTATATTGCGTCTACTACAGTGAGCCTAGCAGCAGACGGACGAGTTACCCTTAGAAGGGAAGGCTCTCGTCGCCGGGAATTTCTTCGAAATCAGCACTGCCTGTGCTGTTGAAAGAGGGAGTACCGTACGCTGTAGGAGTATAGCTCTGGCTCTGTGCTCTCTCGCCGTTGTTCTGGGAGGAAGCTGCAGGAGCACCGAAGCTTACTTCATCGGCTACAACCTCGGTAACGTATCTCTTCTGGCCGTTGTTATCGGTCCAGTTTCTGGTCTGAATGCTACCGCAAATTACAATGCTGGAGCCTTTCTTGAAATAACGAGAAACGAAATCAGCCTGCTGTCTCCATGCAACAATGTTGATGAAGTCTACCGACTGCTGACCCTGATCGGCCTTGGAATAACGACGGTTAACACCGATAGAGAAGCTGCAAACGGAAATGCCGCTTGTAGTCTGCTTAAGCTCGGGATCTGCCGTCATGTGGCCCATAAGAATGACCTTATTTAAATCTGCCATAGTTATTTGACCATCCTTTCAAAAAAGTATGCAGTGAATACTGCTGTAATGCGAAATTAAGCCTCGGTTACTTCAACCTCAGCGGTAGCTTCGGGAGCTTCAACTACTTCCTCAGCCTTAGCTGCCTTCTCGATCTTGGTGGTGGTCATGTAACGAAGAACACCTTCGGTGATGCCAAGCACACGCTCAAGCTCAAGAGGGAAGCTGGGTTCGCTCTTATAGGAAACAAGCACGTAGTATCCTTCGGTAATGTAGTTGATAGGATACGCGAGTCTACGCTTGCCCCACTCGTTAACGTCAACGTCAGAACCGTTATCGTTAATGAGGTTAACGAACTTCTCAATGATAGCCTTTGCATCCTCTTCAACAAGGTTGCCGCTTACTGCAAAGAGAGTCTCGTAAGAACAAATCTTCTTTTCCATCTGAATTTTACCTCCTTTTGGTCTTTTGGCCGTCTTGCGACAGCAAGGGGTTGGGCACACTTGCCCAAACTACCTGAGTATTATATCACAAGCATTTTTGTTTGTCAATAGAAAATCAAAAATATTTTTATATTTTTATGTTGATTTTTTATTTATTATATTGTATAATAATGTAGAATGACGAGTAGGGGGTGTCAAAGTGACCGTTAAAGAAAATGCGTATGCAAAGATAAATCTTTTTCTTGACGTTTTAGGACGCAGGGATGATGGCTATCATGATGTTGTTACCCTGATGCAGTCAGTGTCGCTTTGTGACGAAATTACCCTTACAGCGATGCCGTCCGATCGCACTATGATTACTATTACTTCAACAGACAAATCCTTGGAAACCGATGAAAACAACCTTGTTTATAAATCTGCCTTAAATTATATAGCTAAATTTAAAATATCGGCAAGGGTTGATGTTGAACTAAACAAGCGTATTCCCATAGGTGCAGGACTTGGCGGAGGTTCATCAGATGCCGCAGCCACTTTGCGTGCTATGAATAAAATATATGGCCTTGCAACCGATGAGCAGCTTCTAAATATGGCTGCAGAGCTTGGCAGTGACGTTCCTTTCTTTCTTGTAGGAGGCTGTGCAGCATGTACCGGTCGCGGCGAAAAGGTCAGCCCTGTTGATCTTCGGTTTTATCCCCATATTATTATAGCTATTGGTAAAGGCAGAGTATCAACACCTATTGCGTATGCTATGCTCGATGAAAAATACGGAGATTTTTTAGCTTATAAAAAAAGCACCGATTTGTCCGAAATAGATATTCCGCCGATTTATAACATCTTTGAGTCGGTCATTAAATCGGATGAAATTGATAGAATTAAAAGTATTTTGAGTGAAAACGGTGCAGAGTGTACGTTGATGAGTGGCAGCGGTCCGGCTGTTTTTGGTGGATTCATTAACGGTGTAATAGCTTCGCTCGCAAAAAGAGAACTTGAAAAACAGGGATTTTTGGCGTTTGAATGCGAAACATTATAAGGAGAAAATATGATCTACGACCTTTTGGCTCCATTTTATGATGCAATCAATGCAGAGATAGATTATAAAAAATGGGCTGATTTTATAGAAGAAATACTTAATAAAGAGTGTAAAAGCCGTCCCGAGCTAGTGCTCGATCTGGGGTGCGGAACCGGCAAAATGACCATTGAGCTGGCAAGACGTGGTTATGACATGACGGGAATTGATTATTCTCCTGAAATGCTTGACGTTGCTCGCTCTTCTGCGGAGGAGGAGGGACATGACGTTCTCTGGCTCTGCCAGGATATGCGTGAGTTTGAGCTTTACGGTACCGTTGATGCAGCCGTCTGCTGCCTGGATTGTATTAATCATCTGGAGGAGCCGGGCGATCTTGAGAAGTGCTTTTCCCTGGTGCATAATTATCTTATCCCCGACGGTATATTTATTTTTGATATAAACGGCAGATATAAGTTTGAGAACATTTATGCCGACAATACCTATGCCATGGAGGAGGACGGCGGCTTCTGCGTCTGGGAGAATTATTATGATTCTGATAGTAGGATCTGTGACTTCTATATAACCTTGTTTAAGGAGTGTGCTGACGGTCGCTATGAGCGTCACGACGAGTGCCAGAGCGAAAGAATGTATACCTTAGCAGAGATAAAATCGGCACTTGAAAAATGTAATATGGAATATCTTTACGCACTTGGAGATCTTGATTTTTCACCCGGAAGTGACGAGTGTGAGAGAATATATATTGTAGCAAAATGCAGAAAAGGATAAAATATGGAAAATAAAAATATATCAAGCTCAACAATACTTCGAGCAATGACCAGAGATGGTTCTGCCAGAGTTTTAGTGATCAATTCTAGAAAAATTGTAAACGATATGATTGGCTTCCACAAGACCACTCCCACGGCTTCTGCAGCACTCGGCAGGCTTGTTACTGCTGCGTCGGTTATTGGAACAATGCTTCCCGAGGATGGAGATACTGTAACCATTAGTATCCAGGGGGACGGCGAGGCCGGTAGACTCCTTGCTGTCGGAGATTATTTTGGTAACGTAAAGGGATATATTCAGAACCCCTTGGTAAATCCTCCGAAGAAGCCTAATGGAAAACTTGACGTTGGTGCTGCCGTTGGTAACGGCTCTATTTCATTCGTTAAATCGGTTGGTGCGATCGAGCCTCAGATAGGAACAATTGAGTTAGTTAGCGGAGAAATAGCCGAGGATATTGCTACCTATTTTGCAAGGAGTGAGCAGATTCCCACCGTTCTTTCTCTTGGTGTACTTGTGGATACCGATTATTCCTGCCTTGCCGCAGGTGGCGTTTTAATCCAGCTTATGCCTTTCCCGGATGAAAGCACGGTTGATCTTATCGAGCGTAATGCCGCAGATCTTGTTAACATTTCCCGCCATTTTAACGCCGGCCTTACCAACGAGCAGGTTATGGATATTGCGATGCGTGATATTCCTTACGATATTTTTGATACCATTGAGGTTGGATATAAGTGCGACTGTTCGGCTAAGAGAATGCAGGAAAAGATCAAGAGTCTTGGCAAGGGTGAGATCCTTAAGATGCTTGACGAGCAGGTCGCTGAGGGAAAGCCTCGTGAGCTTACTGCTATTTGCCGCTTCTGTAACAGCGAATATACCTTCGGTGAGAAGGAATTGCTTTAAATAACCAAAAGAGTCCTCGGAACGTATAATGAACCGAGGATTCTTTTTTGTTTGAGGTGATTTATGAACATTAAAGCTATGAATAGTTTTTTATCGGAGGATAATATTAAAAGACATCTGGAGTATCTGCGTAGCTTAAGGCTTCGGTTATCTATACTTGAAAAAAGCCTTCCAGAGCTTAAAGGAAAAGGAATGGTGGGAATATATCGTTTGCCGTTAGATAGAGCCGCCAAGGATGAGGCTATCAGGCTCCATTGGTTAATAAAATCACACGAGTACTTTTTTGATTCTTTTTCAGAGTCGCCCGGTAAAAATGAGATTATTAAAAAACACTTTGGCTCTCGCGAAAGCTTTATATACAACGTTTATACCGAGGCTATGTATTTAGATGGCGGTTTTTTATATATTTATATGAATCGCGGTATGCCTAAAACGGTTTTTATGAGCGAAGCGGATATATCTTTAATGAAAAATGAGCCGTTACTTGCACTCGATCTGTTTGAGCATACATATTTCCTGGATTACGGATTTTCAAAAGAAAAATTTTTAAGATCGGCTCTGACATACTTAAATACGAATAAGCTCTCCACTTGACAAGGTGTGCCGAAAGGGGTATAATAAGGTATATACCAATAAGGAAGGTAAAGCTATGTGTACTTTACGTGGAAACGCTGTTGTCGGTCAGTCAGGTGGTCCCACTGCAGCAATAAACGCTACTCTTGCGGGCGTAATCAGGGGAGCACAGGACGCAAACAAGCAGGGAATTATTGACACTCTCTATGGAATGAGAAATGGTATAGAGGGATTTCTTAAGGAAGATCTGATCGATCTTACGGATCGTTTCTCGGATGAGGATGAGATTCGCACGCTTGAGTTGACTCCGGCGGCTGCTCTGGGTTCCTGTAGAAAGAAGATGAGATCTCCCGAAGATGATCCTGAAACCTATGAAAGACTTTTTGAAATTTTCAAAAAGTACAACATCAGATATTTCTTTTATATCGGCGGAAATGATTCAATGGATACCGTTCTGAAGCTTTCGATCTATGCCCGTGAGCATGATTATGAGATGCGTGTTGTCGGTGTTCCGAAAACTGTCGATAACGATCTGATGATTACAGATCATACCCCAGGATTTGGTTCTGCCGCAAAATATGTGGCTGTTACGATGAAAGAAATTCTTCGTGACGTTTCCGTATATACCACGAAGGCGGTTACTATTGTTGAAATAATGGGTCGTGACGCGGGCTGGCTTACTGCTTCGAGCGGCCTTGTAAAGCTTTCTGGCGGCATTGGTCCCGATCTCATTTATCTTCCCGAGCGTTCCTTTGATCCCGAAGCCTTTCTTGAATCGATTGCACAGGTGCAGAAGGATCACCCCGCGGTGCTTGTTGCCGTATCTGAAGGAATAAAATTTGCTGACGGAAGATACGTAGGCGAGGGGCTTGGCGGTAGAAAAATCGATGCCTTCGGACACGTTGCACTGTCGGGGGCAGGTAAGGTTTTAGAGGAGCTGGTTAAGGAAAGAATCGGTTGTAAGGTTCGTTCCATTGAGCTTAATCTTCCTCAGCGGTGTGCGGCACATCTTGCATCATTGACAGACATTAACGAGTCTGTTGATGTTGGACGCTCCGCCGTAGAGGCTGCTGCTTCCGGCAAGACCGGAGTGATGATGACTATTAACAGAGCAGAAGGAAATAGCTATTCTGTTTATTATGGCAGTGCGGATATAGCAGGTATAGCAAACGGTGTAAAAGGCGTTCCCGCAGAGTATATTAACGAAGCATGTAACGGACTTACCGTGGAATGCATAAATTATCTTGCACCGCTTATTCTTGGCGAGGTTAATCCCGTGTATGAAAACGGTCTGCCAAAGCACGTTGTAATTTGATTTAATAAGCATTTTTGTAGTGTTTTGTAATAAATTAAGTTTTTTTAGAAAATACTTGATTTTTATGAATCTTTGTGTTATAATGCTATCGAAAAATAAATAATGCTTATCAAGAGTGGTGGAGGGACTGGCCCTATGAAACCCGGCAACCTGTTATTTCAAGGTGCTAAATCCCGATAGATGAGTTATGCTCTAAAGCTCGGGAGGAATGCGACCTTCCGAGCTTTTGATTTTGAAAGGACGAAAAATGAAAAAGATTCTCTTTACATCTGAGTCGGTGACCGAAGGTCATCCCGACAAAATCTGTGACAAAATTTCCGATGCTATTCTCGATGAGATGATTGCACAGGACCCTATGTCCCGTGTTGCATGTGAAACCTTTGCTACCACAGGTATTATTACTGTTATGGGTGAGATCACCACCAAGGCACGTGTTGATATTCAGAAGATCGTTCGCGACACCGTTGCTGAGATCGGCTACGATAGAGCAAAGTACGGCTTTGATGCTACTACATGTGCGGTTATTAGCTCTATTCACGAGCAGAGTGCCGACATCGCACTCGGCGTTGATAAGTGCCTTGAGGCTAAGGAGGGCGAATATGACGAGCTTGACACCGGTGCAGGTGACCAGGGCCTTATGTTTGGCTATGCTTGTGATGAAACCCCTGAGCTTATGCCCCTTCCTATTTCTCTTGCACACAAGCTTGCAAAGCGTCTTACCGAGGTAAGAAAGAACGGAACTCTCTCCTACCTTCGTCCCGATGGTAAAACTCAGGTTACAGTTGAGTATATTGACGGTGTTCCCAGTCGTATTGATACTATCGTAGTTTCCTCTCAGCACTCTGCGGAGATCGATTCTGCTACTATTCGTAAAGATATTATAGATAAGGTTATTCTTCCTACCATTCCCAAGGAGCTTCTCGACGGCAAGGTAAACATTTATGTTAACCCCACCGGAAGATTCGTTATCGGCGGACCTCAGGGTGATACCGGACTTACAGGTAGAAAGATTATCGTTGATACCTATGGTGGATACTCCCGTCATGGCGGCGGTGCCTTCTCCGGTAAGGATCCTACAAAGGTTGACCGCAGTGCGTCCTATGCTGCAAGATACGTTGCCAAGAATATTGTTAAGGCCGGTCTTGCTAAAAAGTGCGAGGTACAGATCGCTTATGCTATCGGTATTGCAAAGCCTGTATCCGTTATGATTGATACCTTTGGAACTGCAACCGTAGATGAAGACAGAATCGTTGATGCAGTTAACCAGCTCGTTGATCTTCGTCCTGCAGCAATTATCAAGAAGTTTGAGCTTAGAAATCCCATTTACAAGCAGCTTGCAGCTTACGGCCACATGGGTCGTGAGGATCTTGGTGTTAAGTGGGAGGAGTGCGATATCGCAGACCGTCTTGCTGAGCTTTGCAAGTAATAATTAATTAAAAAGGTGCGAAATACATCGCACCTTTTTTGTTTGTAAAAACAAATAAATAACAAATATCGACAAATAAAAAGAGGCAGAAAACAAGGAAAGGTATAATCTGCCTCTTATTAATTTGATTAATTGTCCAGATCAAAAACCTTTTGGCCAGCGAGCTGAGCACCACCAGCACCGGTGATAAACGGAATACCGAGATGGTCATAAGCAAGCTTGGTAACGCATCTGCCACGAGGTGTTCTTGCAAGAAATCCGATCTGCATAAGATAGGGCTCGTAAACGTCCTCTATGGTTACGGTTTCTTCTCCAACCGTTGCAGCGAGAGTATCAAGTCCGACGGGGCCTCCGCCGTAATACTTAATAATTGCCTCCAGCAATCTGCGGTCAATATTATCAAGACCAAGCTCATCTATTTCAAGTGCCTCAAGTGCGTATTTTGCAATATCGGATGTGATAGTACCGTTGCCCTTTACCAGTGCAAAATCACGAACTCTTTTTAAAAGCCTGTTTGCAATTCTGGGTGTTCCTCTTGATCTGGATGCAATGCTATAAGCACCGTCATCTGTGATAGAGATATCAAGAATAGATGCGGAACGCTTTACTATGGTAGCCAACTCCTCCGGTGTGTAAAGCTCGAGCTTGAGTAGTACTCCGAATCTATCGCGTAGAGGGGTGGTAAGCTGACCTGCTCTTGTTGTAGCACCGATAAGGGTGAACTTTGGGATAGGCATGTGTATGGTTCTTGCACTGGGGCCCTTGCCGATAATAATATCAATTGCGTAGTCCTCCATGGCGGGGTAGAGAATCTCCTCGGCTACCCTTGAAAGGCGGTGAATCTCGTCGATAAACAACACGTCACCGGGGGCAAGATTCGTTAGGATCGCAGCAAGATCACCCGCCTTCTCGATTGCAGGACCCGAGGTGGTTCGAATATTAACTCCCATTTCGTTTGCAATAATGGCCGAAAGGGTGGTCTTACCAAGGCCGGGAGGGCCGTAGAGCAGAACGTGATCCAGAGCCTCGCCTCTGAGCTTGGCACTCTCAATGTAGACCTTAAGATTAGACTTAGCCTTCTCCTGACCCACGTATTCAGTCAGTGTCTTGGGACGAAGGCAATTTTCTACCTCTCCGTCTGAGAGAGCGTCATATTCATTTGATAAAATTCGATTTTCGTAATCGAATTCATTTACTTCTTCCATCATAAGAATATTTCCTTTCAGCTTATCTTGCAAGCTTCTTGAGGGCAAGCTTGATTATTTCGCCAACGTCGGTTACAGAGGGGTCGATGCCCTTAAGTGCGGAGAGCACCGTGTTCCTATCGTAGCCCAAAACAGCAAGTGCTTCTGCCGCCTCGGAAATCGAGGAATTGGAAACAAAATTCGAGGCAGATGACAAAACAGACTTTGCTGTATCGGCGGATCCGAACACTTCTTTAGACATTTTATCCTTTAATTCCAGTATGATTCTTGCAGCCGATTTTGCACCTATTCCGGGGGATTTTGCAATCGCTTTTGCGTCATCTGTGCAGATAGCAACGGCCAGCTTTTCGGGAGTCATAGTCGAGAGAATACTCATAGCTGCCTTAGGACCTATACCGCTTACGCTTGTCAGACGGTTAAAGCACTCTTTTTCCTCGTATGATCCAAAGCCGAACAGCTCTATACCGTCCTCTCTAACCGCGAGGTGGGTGTAAAGCTTGACCTGCTTACCAAGCTTGGAGAGCAAGGATTCGGAGGTGATAAAGCTTACTGTAAGTTTATATCCCACGCCGCCGCAATCGATAACGCAGGTGTTAATATCTCTGTAGGCGAGCTCGCCGTTAAGATAATAATACATCAGAATTTTTCCTTTCTTTAGGTGTTAGTTTCGGGAGTAATTACTTTTTTTATCATCTTCTCCAGCGAGATGCGTGGAATGGTCATATCTCTTCCACATCCGGTGCAAACAACCCTCACGTCGCTTCCAACACGCATTATCTGAAATACGTCGGAGGAGCAGGGGTGTTTCTTTTTCATTAAGATGCGGTCACCGACCGAAAATTTGATAATAGCCATGTTAACTCCGTCATAATTGGTATTTTGTTGTCAAAGCAAATGTTTTCAAATACAAAAACCACATAGATATATATTTCCATTAATATCATATCACAAAGTTTCGACATTTTCAAGTCGAAAATTAAATTTGTAAAGGAAATATAAATGAATGTATGGAATGAATAAAAATGCAAAAATATGCAAAAATCCTACAAATCGGTTGACATTTATATTTAAATATAGTATAATATATTGATTTAATTTATTTTCGCGAGGTTTTTCACATGCAAAGAAAATTAGCTAGAGAAAATGCATTTATGCTTATTTTTGAAAGCGTATGCAAGAAGGACGAAACTGCAGAGGAAATTTTCGATAAGGCAACCAACGTACGCGGACTCGAGGTTGATGAATACGTAAAGACCGTATTTTTTGGTTCTTATGAGAATGCTGATAAGCTTGACGAGACTATGGAAAAGCACTTTATGGGATGGAAAAAGGAGAGAGTTTCTTCGGTTTCCATGGCTATCCTCAGACTTGCCTGCTATGAGATCATATTCCTTTCGGATATTCCTAACAAGGTAAGCATTAACGAGGCTATCGAGCTTTCCAAGAAGTTCGACGACGAGAAGTCCTATTCCTTCATAAACGGTGTGCTTAACGCCGTTGCCCTTGAATATAAAAAATAACATGAGCGAGCCTGTTGTTCTCGGAATAGATACCAGCAATTATACCACCTCGGTGGCGATAGTTGGCTTGGACGGTAGACTTATCGCTAACCTTAAGAAGCCACTGCCGGTTAAAGCCGGAGAGCGTGGACTTCGTCAGTCGGATGCGGTATTTGCTCACACCGTGAATATTCCCGAGCTTATGCGTGAAGCGGGGAAGCTGCTCTCGGATTATACTGTCGTTGCCGTAGGTGTAAGTGCTACTCCCAGGAATGAGGAAGGCTCTTATATGCCTTGCTTCCTCACTGGAGTCGCCGTTGCTGAGGGAATTTCAGCTACACTTAGCGTACCGCTTTACCGTTTTTCCCACCAGTGCGGTCATATTATGGCAGCCGTATATTCATCAGGAGAGTCAGAGCTGCTCTCACGCGAATTCGGTGCCTTTCATATTTCGGGCGGTACCACCGAGCTGGTTCGCGTAACCCCTACGGAAAAGGGATTTGATACAATGCTTCTCGGCGGCACTGCAGACGTAAATGCCGGACAAATTATCGATCGAATCGGAGTACATGTTGGTATGCGATTCCCGGCAGGATCAGCCCTTGAGGCCGAGGCACTTAAAAATACCGATAGATTTCCGAAAAAGAAGGTATCATCGAACGGTATGAGCGTTAATCTTTCGGGCCTTGAAAATATGGCTATAAAGCTATTTGAGGATACGAAGAATATTCCTCTGACCGCCGCTTTTGTATTTGATTATATCGGCAGATCGATCTCGGCTATGCTTGAAGCATATACCGAGCAATTCGGTGACAGTAAGGTTGTCCTGGCGGGGGGAGTTATGTGCAACAGCATAATTAAAAAAATGCTGTCTGAAAAATTCGACGTCTGCTTTGCCGAGCCGTCTATGTCTGCGGATAATGCAGTTGGAATTGCAGTACTTACTTTAAGAGCAATTAATTCGGAGAAGAAAAGTGATTGATATAAATTCGCTCAGAGAACGGGATAACACCGCCATTTTTTCGGTGTCCGACTTAAACGAATATATAAAAAATATTTTTGAAAATAACAGAACCTTATCCTCGGTAACGGTGAGAGGTGAGATATCCAATTTCGTAAATCACAGAAGCGGACATCTATACTTTTCACTAAAGGATACCGACGGACAGATCAGGGCGGTAATGTTCCGATCCCGGGCACAAACGCTGAAATTCATGCCGGAATCGGGTATGAAGGTAATCGTACATGGCTCTGTTACGGTATATCCGCGTGACGGATCCTATCAGATATACGTATCCGGTATGCAGCCTGACGGTATCGGTGCACTTTATCTTGCATACGAGCAGATGAAGGAACGTCTTGAAAAGGAAGGCCTTTTCGATGAAGATCATAAAAAGCCTATACCGAGGTTTCCGCGTAGAATAGGTGTTATTACATCGCCTACGGGTGCTGCTGTGCGTGATATAATTAACGTTACCGGACGCAGATATCCAAATGCGGATCTGTTTCTCTATCCCGCATTGGTGCAGGGCGAGGGGGCAGAGGAGAGCCTTGTTCGTGCTTTGGATTATCTTGACAAAAGCCGTCTGTGTGACGTAATTATTCTCGGTCGCGGTGGCGGCTCTATAGAGGATCTTTGGGCGTTCAACAGCGAAATACTTGCAAGACGGGTATTTGAGTCTGAAACACCTGTGATATCTGCGGTTGGTCACGAAACCGACTTTACCATTTGTGATTTTGTTGCCGATCTCAGAGCACCTACGCCTTCTGCGGCGGCAGAGCTTGCCGTACCCGATAAAAGAGAGCTTATGCTCAGACTTGATTCGTATGATGAAAGACTATCTCTGGCACTTGTTCGTAGGCTTAACAGAGCCAAGGAGCAGCTCGATTATTTAAAGACTCTTCTTGATACTTACTCACTGGATGGGGTTATTAACACAAGAAGAGAGCTATTGCTTCGTTCGTACGAAAAAGTAAAGCTATTAATAACGTCGCAGCTTGAGAGGTCAAAAAGCATTCTCAAGGTGAATGCAGGTAAGGCAAATGCTATGAGTCCTCTGTCTATACTTTCAAGAGGATATTCAATAGCTGAAATTGACGGAGCTGTGGTCAAATCCACCTCCGACGTAAAAATAGATGATAGCATAAGGCTCATCCTTTCCGACGGAGAGCTTATGGCAGAAGTCAGAGATATCAAAAAGGAGAACTAACCTTGAAGGATATAAATTTTGAAGAAGCGATGATAAGGCTTGAGGGCGAGGTAAAGAAGCTTGAGAGCGGTAATATGACTCTTGACGAGTCTATAGCAGCCTTTGAGGAGGCGGTTAAGCTGATCCGCGTATGCAACGAGAAGCTTGAAAACGCCGAGAGAAGAGTACGTATTCTGACCGAATCTGCAGATGGTAGCATTACCGATCTGCCATTTGATATAAGCGATGAGGCTTGATGTTTTTTTGACGAACAGCTCTCTTGTCGACAGCAGAACCGATGCCAAGGGCTTTATTCTTACCGGTGCAGTTAAAGTTAACGGGAATGTTATTAAAAAGCCTGCCTTTGAGGTAGATGGTAGCGAGGATGTTTTTGTTGACAAAAGCGGAAAGAGATTCGTTAGCCGAGGTGGACTTAAGCTCGAGGCTGCCCTCAATGAGTTTTCGGTGAATCCTACGGGAGCGATGGCTCTCGATGTTGGTGCATCCAGCGGTGGATTTACCGATTGCCTTTTGAAAAGAGGTGCGTCACACGTTATAGCTGTAGATTCCGGCTCAGGTCAGCTTGTTGAATCGATCAGAAATGATGATAGAGTAACCGTAATTGAAAATTTTAATGCAAGGTATATGTCCTCATCCGATTTTTACTATGTACCGGATCTCGCAGTTATGGACGTTTCCTTTATCTCGGCAAGGCTTATCATTCCCGCCGTAAGCTCGGTGCTTTCAGCCGGAGGCAGATTCATTTGTCTTATCAAGCCTCAGTTTGAGGTTGGAAGAAGTGGCTTGAACAAGAAGGGAATAGTAAAAAATCCCGATCTTCGTAAAAGGGCGGTCGACGAGGTAGTTGAATCAGCATCGCTCTGCGGCTTTACGCTGGAGGGACTTATGGAATCGCCTATCGTCGGTGGTGACGGAAATATCGAATATCTCGCTTATTTTAAAAAATAAATAAAACCTACACGTGTTTTACAACATATTATAGCATGAAAGGAAATTCGCAATGAAAAACGCAAGACAGCAAAAGATTCTTGAGATTATAGCAAAATACGATATAGACACCCAGGATACTCTTATTAAGAAGCTGGCTGAGGAAGGATATAACGTCACTCAGACTACCGCGTCCAGAGATATAAGACAGTTGAATCTTATTAAGGGCGTAACTGCGAACGGTACATATAAATACATTGCCCCCGGTGCAGTCGTTTCTCGCGAGCATAAGGCTCCCGTATTCAATTCTGCAATTACAGATGCGGTTGTTAGAGTCGAAGCTGCAGGTCATATCGTAGTTGTAAGAACCTTTTCGGGAATGGCAAATGCTATTGCTGTGTGCTTTGACTCGCTTCACAGGGATGATATCGTTGGCTCGGTTGCAGGCGATGATACCATTCTGCTTGTAGTAAAGACCAGTGAAGGTGCTTTACGCCTCGAGACAGAGTTAAGAGAAACATTCGGCGTGGGTAAAAAGTAAGGCTTATTTTGGAGATTAATAATGCTACTTTCGTTGCATATAGAAAATGTTGCCGTAATTAAATCGGTCGATTTTGATTTCAGACCCGGGTTTATGGTGCTAACGGGTGAGACCGGTGCCGGCAAATCAATAGTTATAGACAGCATCAACCTTCTCCTCGGTGGAAAGGGTGAGCGTGAGCTTATCAGACACGGTGAGTCTTATGCTATGGTAAGCGGTCTGTTTGGCGAGCTTTCAGATTTTACAACCGAAAAGCTTGCGGAACTGGGCATCAAGGCGGGAGAGGATGGAACCATTCTCGTTCAGCGTACGCTTAGTGTGGATGGAAAGAATAAAATAATGCTTAACGGCAGAAGCATCAATCTTACAGTACTGAAGAACGTTATGCCTTATCTTGTCAGTATTCACGGACAGAGCGATACAGCCAGCCTTGTTAATTCAAGGAATCACCTCGAGCTTATAGACGTATATGCAGGGTGCAGCGAGCTTCTCGAACAATATCGCCTTGCTTATGCAGAGCTTGAATCCATACGCAAGGAGAAAAACGATCTTATTAAAAAAGCCCATGAGGGTGAAAGAATCAAGGAGCTTCTTGCTTATCAGATAAAGGATATTGACTCTGCCTCTCTTCGCGTCGGAGAGGAAGAGGAGTTAATTGATAAGAAGATCAAGATTAAGAACAGCGAGAAGATCACGAAGAACTCTGAGTTCGTTTTCAAGGCACTTAAGGGAAGTGAGCGAGGAAGCGTTTCCTATCTTCTTGACAGAAGCGTCACCGCACTTTCTCAGCTTTCAGACGTTGTACCAGCCTTTGGCGAATATTCCGAGAGACTTCGCGATATGCTTTACCAGGTTCAGGATATGGCAGAGGAGGTTTATGCGGTTCTTGCAGACATTGACGAGGATCCAACCGCAACGCTGAACAAAATTGAATCCAGGCTGGATAAGATTACTAAGCTTAAGCGTAAATATGGCTTTACTGTTGAGGAGGTTCTTTCGTTCCGCGATAAGGCATTTGCAGAATATGATGCACTTGAGAACTCCGATGAGATGATCAAGAATCTTACCGCTAAGGAAAGGGCTGCTTACGACTCAGCACTCCTGCTCGCTGAGCGACTTCATGCAATTCGTACCGAGGCTGCGAAGAGTCTTGAGACGGGGGTAAAGGAAACGCTTGAATTCCTTGATATGCCTAAGGTGGTGTTCTTTGCTTCTATCAAGGAAAGCTATTCCGGCGGCGAAAAGATACTAACAAGAGATGGATCGGACGCAATCGAGTTTTACATCAGTGCAAACCGAGGAGCAGAGCCCCAGCCGTTGTCTAAGATTGCCTCGGGTGGTGAGATGTCCAGAATTATGCTTGCTCTTAAGAGCGTGATCTCGGATAAGGATGGAATTCCTACGGTTATCTATGACGAGATAGATGCCGGCGTATCGGGAAAGACTGCAAGAAAAATCGGCATTAAGATGCTTGGCCTTTCGAAGAATACACAGCTTTTCTGTGTTACCCATAGTGCACAGATAGCCTCGCTCGGTGACGTTCATTTTCTGATCAGCAAGTCGGATGTGAACGGTGCAACTCAGACGAGTGTAAGAGAGCTTGATCACGACGGTAGAATTGCCGAGCTTTCGAGAATTCTCGGTGGCATTGACGTAACCGATTCTCAGCGTGCGGCAGCAGGTGATATGCTTGCGGAAAGAATCAATTATCAGTAAATTATAAGGAGCATTCATGAATAGAGAATTGTTGGATTTTCTAAAAATGAATGACGTTAAATATATAGAAAACCTTCCACTTGCTTGCATTTCTCCCATAAAGATTGGTGCAGAGGCAACGATTGTGGCTTATCCCAATAGCGAGAATAAGCTTGTTAATTTGGTTGGTTTTCTGGAAAATAATAAAATTCGATATAAAATCATCGGCAGAATGTCGAATGTGCTTCCGCCCGATGAAAAATATAACGGTGTTATAGTTAAAACTGACAGAATTACCAGTTGCGGCATAAGCGGAAGAATACTTGAATGTAGCCTGGGTGCCGGAATACCATTTGTTGCCAATTTGCTTTGCAAGGCTGGGCTAAGCGGCTTTGAGGGGCTGTGTGGAATACCCGGCTCTATAGGTGGCGGAATCGCCTGTAATGCAGGTGCATTCGGTAGGGAAATATCCGATCTTTTGCTTGATGCAAAAGTTTATGATATTGAGGACGAATGCGTTGTTGAATTAGCTAACGACGATCTTGATTTCGCCTATAGAAGCTCTGTGCTGAAAAATAGGCCGTGGCTGCTTCTTTCCGCAAGGTTTAAATTATCGGAATCTAATACATTGTCCGTAAAAAGAAGAATGTCGGCTATTCGTGAAAAAAGAAGAGTGACCCAGCCTACGGATATGCTCTCGCTGGGTAGCACCTTCAAGCGACCGCCCGGTGGGTATTCCGCCGCATTCCTTATTGATCAATGCGGATTAAAGGGTTATTCTGTTGGCGGTGCGAGTGTTTCGGAAAAGCATGCCGGGTTTATTATTAACCGTGGCAATTCTACCGCAAAGGACTATATTGCCTTGGTGGAACATATTAAAAAAAGGGTTTCAGAGGCTTTTGGAGTCAGGCTTCAGCGTGAGGTTGAAATATTGTAAGGAGGAACTGATATGTCTGTATCTGCAGAGCAGAAAAAAGAAATAATTGAACATAGCTATAAGTCCTCCTGTTGCAGACGGTCCTTGCTTTTGGGTGTTATTTTTGCAAACGGAAGATGCGATGGGAAAAGGATAACTCTGACAGCCGAAAAGCAAGAATATGCTGATTTTGTTGCAAAGCTCATTCGCGAGTTTTACGGTAAGGATTCAGACATTTACCGTCCATCTGAGGGTGGCAGAAGCCTTAGGATTGCTTTTGATTCGCCCTCAGCGGCTAAATTTATCGGAGACTTGGATGTGTATAGCAATAAGCTTGACGATTTTTCTGTTTGCGATGTAATCAGCATGAAATGTCCATCCTGCTTACCTGCGTTCTTAAGGGGAGTTTTTCTTGCATCCGGTAGACTGTCCAATCCGGAGAAGCAATTTTCGCTTGACTTTACGCTTGGTGAAAGAGCCGGTATGTTCGCCAAAATACTGGAGGATCTGTCTATGACTCCTCGCATCACCCATAAAAAGCAGGGTGACGTAGTATATTTCAGAAAAAGCGAGGAGATTGAGAGCTTTTACGGTCATGCCGGTCTTAACGGGCTGGTTTTCAAGGTTATTGAAACTAAAATCAAGGCTCTTGCACGTAGAGAATCTCAGCGATATCTTAATTGTATTACGAGTAATTACGGAAGAATGGCGGCGGTGTCCGAAAGACAGATAAGCATCATTTCACGTCTTGAGGAGCTCCAGCTGCTTTCGTCCTTGCCCGATGAGCTTGAGGAAACGGCAAGACTTAAGCTTGAAAATCCCGATCTACCTCTGTCTGCTTTGGCGGCAAAAATGACCCCGGCAATAACTAAGTCGGGACTATCCCACAGACTTAAAAAAATCGAGGAAGTGGGAACAAGATTATTAGCTAAAAACGAAGAAAATTAAATGTAAAAAACTTAGAAAGGTGGTAAGCTTATGGGAGAATTTGTCCATTTACATCTTCATACCGAATATAGCCTGCTTGACGGAGCTACGAGAATTTCTTCCATAGCGGAGAAGGCTCTTTCGCTTGGCCAGGATGCCGTTGCAATAACCGATCACGGCGTTATGTACGGTGCGGTTGAGTTTTATACCGCCCTTAAGGAGAAGGGAATCAAGCCGATAATAGGCTGTGAGGTCTACGTTGCCCCCAGGTCCCGTCATCTTAAGGAAGGAAAGCAGGATTCCTCGGGAAATCACCTTATTCTTTTATGTAAAAACGAGATAGGCTATAAAAACCTATCCTACATGGTTTCGATGAGCTTCATTGATGGCTTCTATTCCAAGCCTCGAGTTGATATGGAGCTTATCCGTGAGCATAGTGAGGGTCTTATCTGCCTATCCGCCTGCATAGCAGGAAGAATTCCTCAGCTTATTCTTGCGGGAAGCATGCCCGAGGCTGAGGCGGCAGCTCTTGAGCTGAAGAATATTTTTGGCGACGATTTTTATCTTGAGATTCAGAATCACGGTCTGGATGATGAGAGAAAGGCTTGCTATGGCTTAAAGCTTATTAGCGAAAAGCATAATATTCCTCTCGTTGCAACCAATGACGTGCATTATCTTGAGAGATCCGATGCTGAAACACAGGCAACTCTTATGTGCATTCAGATGAATACTCTGGTAAGCGACGGCAGACCGCTCGGCTTTGAAACCGATGAGTTTTACTTTAAGAGCACCGAGGAGATGAAGGTGCTGTTCGCTACCTATAAGGATGCCATAGCCAATACCGTTAAAATAGCAGAGAAATGTAATTTTGACTTTGAATTTGACAATTTGCATCTGCCTGATTTTCGACCGGAGGGAGGAGTTTCTCACGTTGATAAGCTTCGCTCTGATGCATACAGCGGCTTTGATCGGGAGATAAAACGAGGCAGAATTAAATTTGATAGACACTCGCGTGAAGAGTATGAGGCAAGAATTGAATATGAGCTTTCGGTTATAGACAAAATGGGCTTTAATGCTTATTTCCTCATAGTCAGCGATTTTGTAACCTATGCCAAGAAAAAAGGCATTCCCGTTGGTCCCGGCAGAGGCTCGGGTGCAGGAAGCTTGGTTGCATTTTTGATCGGCATTACCGACGTGGATCCAATGATGTTTGATCTTCTCTTCGAGAGATTCCTTAATCCCGAAAGAGTTTCTATGCCTGATTTCGATATTGACTTTTGCTATAACCGTCGCGAGGAGGTTATAGATTACGTTAAATCTAAGTACGGTGACGATAAGGTTGCCCAGATCGTTACCTTTGGTACACTGGCTCCAAGAGCAGCGGTACGTGACGTCGGACGAGCTATTGGAATGCCGTATAGCAAGGTTGACGTAGTTGCCAAGCTTATTCCACGTGATGCGGCTAAGATTGAGGATGCTATTGCTACCGCCGAATTGAAGGCCCTTTATACCGGTGACGAGGAGATCAAGAACCTTCTTGATCTTAGTATGAAGCTGGAGGGTATGCCAAGGCATGCTTCGACACATGCTGCAGGCGTTGTAATGACCGAAAAGCCTACCTACGAATACGTTCCACTCTCATATAGCGGAACAGGTGTTGTTACTCAATTTGATATGAACACCGATGCAAGGCTGGGTCTTGTAAAGTTCGATTTCCTTGGACTTCGATATCTGACCGTTATTGAGGATGCGGTAAGAGAAATAAGAAAACACACCCCAAGCTTTGATCTCGGAAATATTGATTATAACGACAAGGCTACCTTCAAGCTTCTCTGTGAGGCTAAAACCGACGGCGTTTTCCAGCTGGAATCGGGCGGAATGAAGCAGGTTCTTGCAAAGCTTGCTCCCACATGCCTTGAGGATATTATTGCATGTGTTGCACTTTACCGTCCCGGTCCTATGGATTCTATTGATAGCTTTATCGCACGCAAGCACGGCGATGAAAAGGTTGAATATAAGATTCCGGAGCTTAAGGAGATACTGGACGTAACATACGGATGTATAGTATATCAGGAGCAGGTAATGCAGATCTGCAGAACAAGTCGGAGGCCAAGC
>JAZSEC010000027.1:0-14352 GCA_045531485.1 Eubacteriales bacterium
GTCACATCTTGTACAATGCTCGCCGGCAGTAAGACCGGTTTCGGTACAGGTAGGAGCCTTGTATGCATCGATTTCGATGTCGTGGTTGAGAGCACCAACAACCTGCTGTGCTAAGATAACCTCATTACATACAGAGCAGTGCTTACCTTCGGTAAGACCAGTTTCTGTACAAGTGGGCTCCACTGCATTATCAATCTCTTCAGTATGAGGAAGCTTGTCAATAGTCTTGGGTGTTCTGCTAAGCTCTGTGCCACATACAGTGCACTCAACTACTTCGTCATAAGAGCCTGCTGTCTTACAGGTAGCTGCAACTACGTTTTTCTGTGTTGCTTCGCCCTCAACATGATCTGCAGGAACTCTAGTTTCTTTACATACGTTACACTCTGCATCACACGCATTGGAATAAGTGTGCTCAATAGTTCTAATTGCTTCACATTCATTACATGTTGTGTCGCATGTATTATCATATTTATGATCTGCAGTTACTACAGTATTACACTCAGTACATACTCTCTCATGCTTGGTTGCATCTGTGCTTTCACACCAAGCGGAATACTGATGGCGGTCGTCGCTTTCTGCAGTCTTCGTGTCTGTATCACCATGATACTGCATATAGAAGCAGTAACAAGCTTTAATCTTTTCGGCAGTAACGTCCGCGGACTGCTCACCGTTTCCATTGAATACTATGCCAAGAACATCTGCAGGGATAACAACCTTATATATATCATATCCATCTTCCTGATCTACTATCTCAGTAAGCTGGATGCCGGGCCAAGCTGCTATTTCTCCCTCATCTGTCCAATAATAGATGTGCGGATCGCTCCATATCCAATTGTTTTTGAAGTAGATAATAATGCTGTTGCACTTAACGCAAACGCCATTTTCAAAGCTATGACCCGCGGGAATTACTTCCTGTTCAACGGTCTTATCATCGCATCTTGTACAATGAGAACCTTCGGTAAGACCGGTTTCGGTACAGGTAGGAGCCTTGTATTCATCGATTACGATGTCGTGACCGAGCTCAGGAATAACAACATCCTTGGTCTGAGTCTCAAACTGTGCCTTGGTGAAGGTTGCGGTATAGGTCATTACACCGGTAGACTCACACTCAGCGGGAGTTGTTATATCGTTGGTAATGGTAGCCGTTTCTGTCACTACGCCATTACACTTAGTACACTTAACTCTAGCTGTACAGATTATGTTTTCTGCATCATTAAGATTCCAAGCATAAATGCCCAAATCGGATGCTGCCTGGTAGTTGTGTCCGGCTGCAGGAATCTCCTCCTGTGCTACCGTGTAGTCACATCTTGTACAATGCTCGCCGGCAGTAAGACCGGTTTCGGTACAGGTAGGAGCCTTGTATGCATCGATTTCGATGTCGTGGCCGAGAGCACCAACGATATCTTCATTTTCAGAATGACCGCAAGCACATATATAGAGTGTATAACCGTCTGCTTCACATGTAGGAGGAACGGTTTCGCCTGCAACAAGGTTATGATTCCATTCATCGATGACACCATTCTTGATCTGAGGATTTCCGTTATACTGACCTACAGCACCGTAAATGGTAACATCGTCACCAGCCTTAGGCTTAGAATCAAGTGCATCATATCTATTTTCGTTACTGTCATAGGTTCCGTAAATAGTAAGCTTGTTTTCGTTTACGTCAACGATATACATATTACCGAAGGTAGTATTATATACATCGGTAATAAGTCCTGTTACGTAATATTTATTAGTTGTATAAGTATTATGTTCCTTTAATGCACCAAGTGCAAGAGCCTGCTCGATAGTAAGAACGGAGTCTGCCTCAGGCTCAACGACTTCTCCACAATTGAAATCGCAAAGGAAGTCCTTATTGTCGTCCTTGTGATTAACGGTAGCTGTTTCATCATCTTTATAACTATCACCGCAGTCACAGGTATAGGTGGTATATCCCTTGGCGGAACAGGTAGGATCTGTTACAACCACGCTGGTATAATTGTGAACGTGATTAATCGCACCACAAACGGAACATACGTTATCAACGAAGCTATGTCCCTTAGCATCAACCTTATCGCCTACGTATTCGTCACCACAAACACAGGTATAAGTGGTATATCCCTCATCAGTACAAGTAGGATCGGTTACAACGCTATTATAATTGTGCTCCCATTCACTGATAACACCATTCTTGATCTGAGGATTTCCGTTATACTGACCTACAGCACCGTAAATGGTAACATCGTCACCAGCCTTAGGCTTAGAATCAAGTGCATCATATCTATTTTCGTTACTGTCATAGGTTCCGTAAATAGTAAACTGGTTTCCATTTACGTCAACGATATACATATTACCGTAGGTAGTATTATATACATCGGTAATAAGTCCTGTTACGTAATATTTATTAGTTGTATATGTATCATGTTCTTTTGTTTTACCAATCGCAATAGCCTGAACAATAGTAATGATAGAATCTGCAGCAGGAAGCTCAGCAGTCCATATACCACACTCATCACAAATAGAATCGCTATTCTCGTCTTTGTGAGCCGCAGGAACCTTATCTGCAATATATTCCTCGCCGCAAGAATCACAGATATAGGTTGTGTAACCTTCCTTAGTACATGTAGGAGGAGTTACAACACCTTCGCCTGTGGAAGTATGCTCGCAAGAGGAGTCGCCGGAGTTGTCTTCAATCTCGTAGTAAACAACTACATTATTAAGTCTCATCTGTCCATTATCTGCAGATATTTTTATTGTATCAACTGCTTCACTAGGGATAATGGTAAATGTAGAACCTTCCTTAGTTACGGTAGCGGAAGGAGTATATGTAGCAGTATCAAAAATCTGGTATTTACTGTCGCTTGCACCAGTAATTACAATTTTAGTAATCTTAGCACCATTTTTTCCAGTGATTTCCACATAGTTACTTTTATAAATTCTGAAATGATCTGCATCCGATGTTCTTATCGCAGTAGAACTACCACCCTTATAATTCACAAAGTTGAAATGTTCACCAGACCACGAGATGGAAAGAGAATCACCAGCTAATGTACCTGTAGTACCTAAAATAGCAAGCGATTCGTTGCCTGTTGTTACAGAAGGAGCCGCAGGCTGTTCAGCACCACAAACGGAGCACTCACCGTCAACATAGTTATGATCAATTGTGGGGATAGTTTCCTGTGCAGTAATAACTGCCTGACATACGGAGCACTTTACTCCATCAGTAAGACCGGTTTCGGTACAGGTTGCTACCTTGCCGGTAACTGTTACTTCAGTGTGACCGGTTGCAGGGATTTCCTCTGGATAGCTATCATCACACTTAGAACAGGTGTAAGTCTTAACGCCTGCTTCTGTACAGGTAGGAGCCTGGGTTTCAACGCCCACGTAATTATGCTCGCAATCAACAGTGCTCATGGTGAGATAAGCTGTGGTAGGAACAGACTCAGTCTTCAATACATAAAAATTAAGGGTCTGACTAGCAATATTACCGCCTGTAGAAGTGTAACATCTCCAGTCAGGATTAGTGGTATAAACACCGACGTATCGATCAGTACCCTCTGTCTTATCATTTTTCAGATAACCAGACGAAGAGTCAATAACAAAAATATTATTTCCACTAGCGTCATTATCACCTACGCGAACGCCATTATTAGTATTTGTGCAATATAGCCATTGTGTATTATCGCCATTAACGTAAAAAACATAACCATTAGTAGCATTGCCACTAATATTCCAAAATATGTTTTCAAGATTTTCAGTGATTATTTTATTATTAGCAACAGTAATAACCACGGCAGTGGGAGCATTGCTCGAACCATTGGCACTGGAAAGAGCATAAACGGTACCGCTTGAAGTTGTCACTGTAATAACTACAACATCGTCGGAAGTAATATCGGCAAAATCTGTAAGCTGATAAGATTTTTCGCCTTCAATGTTTATTGTATGAGTATAAACCGCATAGAGAACGGTCTTTTCTCCGGAGTATACTGAGCCGGCCTCGAGAATGGTGGGTTTAACGGTGGTCTCATCAACTACAGTCTCAGACCAACCTGCGAACTTGTATCCGTCAGGTTCACCAGCCTCAGGGAGAACATTGCCTGCACCCATTTTAACTGCATCTACGCCACCGGGAACAGAAAGCTTGATCTCAACAGGAGCCTCGTAGTTAGGATCTTCTGCACCGCAAACGGAGCAGGTGCCGTTGGAGAAGCTATGTTCACCGGTTGCAGAGTCAACATCTGTTACGGTATCTGTTGCAGAACAGTTTTCGCATGTTGCGGTCTTAGTGCCGTCTGCTACACATGTTGCATTTCCGTCAGATACATATGAACCGAAGCTATGAACACCAGTTCCAACACCAAACGTAAAGGTAACGTTTGTATCATCCTTACTAGATTTAAGACAAACCGAGCAACGCTTGTAATAAGTAGCAGGAGTAACACAATTAGCTTCAGATTTAAGGTAAGTAGTAACATCAGCTACACCGGGAGTAAACTCTATGTAGTTGTGTTCACCGGTTGCAGAGCCAGTGTCTGCTACGGTGTCTGTTGCAGAACAATTTTCGCATGTTGCGGTCTTAGTACCGTCTGCTACACATGTTGCATTTCCGTCAGATACATATGTAACAAAGCTGTGTTCGCCGGTTGCAGAGCCAGTGTCTGCTACGGTATCTGTTGCAGAACAGTTTTCGCATGTTGCGGTCTTAGTACCGTCTGCTACACATGTTGCATTTCCGTCAGATACATATGTAACAAAGCTGTGTTCGTCGGTTGCAGAGCCAGTGTCTGTTACGGTATCTGTTGCAGAACAATTTTCGCATGTTGCGGTCTTAGTGCCGTCTGCTCCACATGTTGCATTTCCGTCAGACTCATATGTAACAAAGCTGTGTTCGCCGGTTGCAGGAGCAAGTTCTGCAGTGCATACAGTACATGTCTGTGCATTGACACAAGTGGCAGCCGAGCCAGGAATATGCTGATGGGAAACCTTACCTGCATCCCACGAGCTAGTATCCATTGTAAAAAGATTGCTAGTATTTCCAGAAGTCAGAAGAACATCTCCTGTTTGATTCCACTTATTATCCCAGTTATTTTCAGTGGTAGAGGGATTCATTCTACAGAAAACGGCACCAGTATAACCGCTAGGTACTTCTACTTCATACGCACCACTAACTTTGCTTGAGGGGGTCATGTCAACCCATTTCTCCCCATTTCCAAAGAAATATACTGCATATCTAGCATTATCTGTATTCCAATTGTCGTTGGGAACAAATGTTAATGTTCCGGTATTTGCCATTTCGTACATACGGCTCCAGTAACCTCCGCTACTGTTTCGAGTATATACGTTAATATATGCACTTCCTCCATAAGCAGGAATAGCAAGGTCTTCCGTCTGATCATTACCATTATTAAAAATAATTTTGTTAGCTTCAGAAGACAGCTGGATGTAGTATACGGATTTGCCATTTACTAACGTCTTTGTAGACATGGTATTTCCAGGCCAGCCATTACCGGAATCTCCGTCCCAGTAATAAGCATTTACCTTTGTCCAATTTACTTCATTAATGAAATAAATTGTTTCCGTTTCAGCCGCACTGGCGGGGATTGCTATTACACCAATTATGGAGAACAGCATCGCAAGTGCGAGAACTAAAGTAAGAATTTTTGCTTTGAGTTTCATAAAAATTCCCTTTCTTGCCTTTCGGCATATATATTTTTATATTTATAAAACCTCGCTGAAAATATTTTAGCACAATTTTCCTCTAACCGTCAATTCGCATATATTATAAATAAAAATTTTTATTTTGTGCAGTTTAACTAATTCTAAAGGAGTGAAGTCGTTAGTTTTTATGGTAATATGTGCATTTTTTGCTCACTTTTTTGCTTTTTCAAAAAGAAAAAACAGAGCATTTTCTTGAGAAAAACACTCTGTTTGACAAGTATTATTTACTTTTTACACCTCTTGAAGCTCGGTTTTGCTCTCGGGCATAAGCTTGCCCAAAGAGTGATGATATACGATATAAGAGATAACCGCGGTGATAATATCCGAGATCAGCTGAGTCCATACGATACCGTAAAGCCCGAAGAAATGATTCATAACGAAAAGCAGAGGGATATTTATCAGACCCTGACGCAGACAGGAGAGGATAAGCGACTGCTTTCCCATTCCCATAGCCTGGAAGCTGAAGGTTATCTGCAGGTTAAAGAGCATAAAAGGCACCGATAGACAAAGGATGCGAAGAAAGTCGGTGGACATATCCACGGTCGCCTGGTGGCCGTTGAAGATCCTTGTAATAAAGGGAGCAAAGAACTGGAAGAGTATGATACAGAAGCCGGAGAAGATCATAGCAGCATTTCTCGACGTTCTGGCAATGGCACGCATACGCTTATGGTCGCCCGAGGCAAAGTTATATGCTACGAGAGGCATCATACCCTGGCAAAGACCAAAGCCAACGTTCATAGGCAGCATATCGATCTTCTTCGCGATGCCGATGGCGGCAACAGGCACGTCACCAAGCTGTACACTGTAGCTGGATGCAAGGTTGTTGATTACGATGTTGGAAATGCACGCCAGCAGTGAGCCTAGTGCAGACGGTACGCCAACGGCAAATACCGAGAAAACAAAGTGCTTTGAAAGAAGGGCTTTTTTCGGGTTGAGCGAAAGAACGGTCTTCTTTCTTATCTTGATATAGATGGCGATGTAATAAACGAGAGTGATAATGTTGGAGATCATGGTTGCAATAGCTGCACCCTTAACCTCATTTCCCCTCTCAAGTATCAAAAACATGAATACGGGGTCGAGAATTATGTTCATTACGCCACCAAGACCGAGGCCAAAGCTTGCCTTGCTTGCATAGCCCTCACTACGAAGAAGGTGGGACATAGTCATTGACAACGTGGCGGGAACTGCACCTATAACGACAACCCAGAAGGCATACTGACGTGCAAAAACGATAGAACTATCGGTTGCACCGAGGCGGAAAAGAAGCGGATCCATAAAGGCGAGAACCAAAATGGAATAGATCGCTGTTACTCCGAGCGTACAGTAGAAGGCAAAGGAGGCTACACCGCCTGCATCCTTGTCACGCTTTTCGCCCAGGAGCCTTGAAATAAGACTGCTGGCACCTACACCAAAGAGGTTAGGAATACAGTTCATCATAAACACAAGAGTAAAAGCGATAGATGATGCCGCTGTCTGCGACGGGTCGTTTGCCATACCGATATAAAAGGTGTCGGCAAGGTTATATATCATTGTAATCAACTGACTGATGATAGTAGGAATAGCCAGCGTTGCAAGTGCCTTAGGTACGGGTGTTCTTTCAAATAATTCTCTTTTTTTATCCATTTTACATATCTCCATTTTCAAACATTATATTTTAACATCTGTGTCGGATTTTGTCAAGCATTTTAGATTAAGAAATGAATAATATTATATTTTTTACCCAGGGGTTGAAAGTGGCTTAAAAGAATGGTATAATGGTTATAAAAAAGGTGCAATAAAACGAAAAAAGGCTATACGTATCATGAAAATTGTTGCAAAAATACATAATGACTTCAAAGAAAAGTTCGGAATTCCACGGCAGAGCGGACTGTCAGGCGAGCTGCTTTCCAGAATAGTTTTCGAGCCGGAATATCGAAATCCCGATGCACTACGCGGTATAGAGGGTTACTCTCATCTATGGCTAATATGGCAGTTCTCAGAGGCTATCCGTGAGGAGTGGTCACCTACGGTAAGACCACCAAGGCTGGGCGGAAACAAGCGAGTGGGCGTTTTCGCTACCAGATCTCCCTACAGACCGAACCCAATAGGACTTTCCTCTGTAAGACTTGAAGGAATAGAGACTACAAAGGACGAGGGAACGGTGCTTATTGTCAGCGGTGCCGACCTGCTTGACGGAACTCCCATATACGATATAAAGCCATATCTTGCCTACTCCGACAGCCATCCTGATGCTATCGGTGGATTTGCCGATCCAGTGCGAGAATATGCCTTGAAGGTGGATTTTTGTAAAGAGTTGTTGTCAAAAGTTAAAGTTTCAAAGCAGAAATCGCTTATTCAAATACTTGAGCAGGATCCAAGGCCTTCTTATCAAAATGACGCAGAAAGAGAGTACGGCATGAGGTTTGCCGACTATGAAATCTTCTTCAAGGTAGATGGCGACACTCTTACCGTTACCCGTGTTGAGCGAGCCTTGGAGGTGTGAAATGGTTCTTGATAAATCCTATTTTGAACAGCCTGCTACCCTACTAGCCCATGATCTTATTGGTAAAATCCTTTGCCGACGTACTCATGGCGGCGTTATTCGTGCCAGGATTACCGAAACCGAGTGCTACTACGGTGAGGAGGATACCGCCTGTCATGCACACAAGGGCAAAACAGAGCGTACCAAGGTAATGTACGAGTCAGGTGGCATTACATACGTTTATCTTTGCTATGGGATGCACTCACTGTTGAATATTGTAACAGGACCCGAAAATCATCCCGAGGCAGTGCTGATCAGAGGGGTTGATGTCGCAAAAGGGCCGGGACGTACCACTAAATTTCTGCACATTACCACCTCAGACAACGCTCTTCCTCTCTGCGAGGATAGCGGAATTTGGATTGAGGATGATGGTAAAAAAGAGTTTAAAATCACCCGTACTCCCAGAATTGGTATTGACTATGCAAGCAAGGCCGATCGCGAGAGGAAATGGCGATTTGTTGCAAAATAAAAAAGAGAGTGAGGTCTAAAGGACTTTTCACTCTCTTTTCTATTCTGAAGTTTCTTTTCAATAAACATCAGGCGTTTTCGGTGTCTGTTTACAAACTGCTCTACCCATATATAGAGCGAGAAAAGGCATCGAGCAGCCACACAATGTTAGCTGAAAGGGTTCACTGCTCAGATTAATATTCTGCGTTACCTACTGTACGAGGATAAGGAAGTACGTCACGAATATTGGACACACCGGTAAGGTACATAATGATTCTCTCGAAGCCAAGACCAAAGCCTGCGTGCTTGGTGCCACCGTACTTGCGGAGGTTCAGATACCACCAGTAGTCCTCTTCGGAGAGATCAAGCTCTGCCATACGGGACTTAAGAACGTCAAGTCTTTCCTCACGCTGAGAGCCGCCGATAATCTCGCCAACTCCCGGTACAAGAAGGTCCATAGCCGCAACGGTCTTGCCATCGTCGTTCAAACGCATATAGAACGCCTTGATATCCTTGGGATAGTCGATAAGGAAGATGGGCTTCTTATAAACCTGCTCGGTGAGATATCTCTCATGCTCGGTCTGAAGGTCAACGCCCCAATATACGGGGAACTTAAAATCTGCCTTAGACTTACTGAGAACCTCAATCGCCTCGGTATAGGTCACCTTAGCATAATCTGCGTTACGAAGGGCGGTAAGACGCTCAAGCAGACCCTTGTCAACGAACTGATTGAAGAAGGTAAGCTCTGCCTGGCACTTATCCATAACGTGGTTAATGATATGCTTGATCATATCCCAAGCAAGCTGCATATCGTCGTTAAGATCTGCAAAGGCGATCTCAGGCTCTATCATCCAGAACTCAGCAGCGTGACGTGCGGTGTTGGAGTTCTCGGCACGGAAGGTAGGACCAAAGGTATAGATGTTACCGAAGGCCATAGCATAGGTTTCACCCTCAAGCTGACCGGAAACGGTAAGGTTAGCACTCTTGCCAAAGAAGTCCCGGCTATAGTCAACGCTACCATCCTCAAGACGAGGAGGATTGTCCATATCGAGAGTAGTCACTCTGAACATCTCGCCTGCACCCTCTGCATCCGAGCAGGTGATGATGGGAGTATGAACGTATACAAAGCCACGGCTGTGGAAGAAATCGTGAATTGCGAAGGCAACCTCAGAGCGAACTCTGAAAACTGCCGAGAACAGATTCGTTCTGGGGCGAAGATATGCCTGCTCACGAAGGAACTCAACGGTGTGACGCTTGGGCTGAAGAGGATAGTCGGGGGTAGAGGTGCCTTCAACCGCGATCTCGGTAGCCTTAAGCTCGAAGGGCTGCTTCGCACCGGGAGTCAGCGTAAGAACACCGGTAACAACAAGTGCCGCACCAACGTTCTGGCCTGCGATCTCATCGTAGTTATTTATTTTATCACGCTCGAAAACGACCTGCACACTCTTGAAATAAGAGCCGTCGTTCAGGTCAATAAAACCAAACGCCTTGGAATCTCTGAGGTTTCTGACCCATCCGCCGACGGTAACAGTCTTGCCGCCAAAGCTCTCAGGGCTTTCGTAAATTTCTCTAATAAGCTGTCTTTTCATGTTTTCTTCTCCACGGGAGTTTATAGTAATAATATATTATTTTACCATATATTAAAAGCAAATTCAATAGCTTTTAAATATTTTATAGTAAAAATCCCAGCATACGGTTACTTATTTGCCTTTATAAATGCAGGTTTTCTTAATTTTCGGATAAATAACCCTGGGAACCATACGCATATCGAAGAGTGAGAACTGCCAGGTGGAGGATTTATCTAAGTGTTGGAAAATCTTTTCCATCCTATCGCCGAAATCATCAGGATTAACCTTTCGCTTGGGCATAACTACAACGCAAGTAACAAAATGCTCCTCGTCAATGATCTTTCTTACCAGATAAACAGAGTCGATAACGCCGCCGTCGATCTCCTCAAGGCATCTTATCATATTATTAAGCAGATCCTCGGGAAGTTTCTCCTCTACAAGCTTATCCTTGGGGCCGAGATTATTCATCTTTTCGTATACGTCTGCCTGTGTCTTTGCCAGCTTCGGAGCCTTCTCTCGATATTCGTCAAGCTTATCCTGCTTACCCACGGTGCAGGCAAACCTTCCTATATGATCCATTGCCTCCTCCCAATTATTGTGATTAAGCTCGATGGATTTATAAAGATGCTCGATTCCCCTCTCGTCATAACAATGTAAAAGATAAATTCCATACATGTGATGAGCAAAATAATTAGCGGGTTCGGGTATTTTTTCTATAACTTGACAACAAAGGTTTACAAATTCGCTAATTCTGTGTGATGTAAACAGTGCCATGACAATGCCCTGGTAGTTCTCTTTTGTGATAGGTTTTCCGGCATTATTCCATTCCTCAATAGTCTTTTCAGTGGGCAAATAGCTTTGCTCTCTGACCTGCTTATACTCCTTCTCGACGTTTTTCTTTATCATAGCCTCAAGATGCAAAATCGCCCTCTCCACCTCGGCAAGATATTCAGGGCTGTCGCATTTTGGCAATATACATGGATCACTAACACCCAATGCCTCAATACGCATCTTTATAGTTGAATGGGTGGCATTTCTCGACATTATCTCGCTGTCGATCATCCTCATCCAGTCGTCGCCACGAATTGCCGCACGATCTCTGTACCAGCCGAGCGTTCTGCGAACGTAGTCGTCAATAAGATTCTCGGACTCAAAGAGTCTTTCCTCGTCGTAGGTATTTCTCTCCCACTCGTAAAGCTCGTAAAATTTTAGTTTAATAAGCGACGAGGCAGCCACCTCGGGATTTCCATGCTCACGCATCGCGGCATCGGCGGCATCCTCATGCATTATAGAGCAGATATACTGATAAGTCACATACTCAAAGATTACTCTTGTATGAAGGTAAAGATATGGCAATAGACCTATGCCTGCCGTGCTATTTCCCTCCTCCATAAGAGCAACGTATGTAAGAACCTCATTAACATCGTCGTTTTTCTTATCCACGTGGGCAAACTCGTGCAAAAGAATATTATACAGCTCATCTCTCGACATATTGTCTAAAAGAAAGCTACCCAGTCTTACCGAATAACCGTCGGAAATAGTCATAATACCCGCGTTATTCTCGTGCTCAACGAATATCTTTATCCTTCCCTCACAGCCGATAACCTTGGCAGCCGAACGAGCGGTTTCATAAATAAGAGAATATTCGCTCTCTGGCAGATAATCCTCTTGTTTTTTCTCGTTTATCTTGATTTTCCTCGCCCTGATAAAGCCAAGACCCGAATAATAACCTACAGCAATTGCCAGTGCAGAACCGCCGGCCTGTAATCCAACGGTAGAGAAAAAGATAAAATTGATAATGCAAACGCTGATCAAAACCACAACCGAGCAAACATCTATTGCCGTGATAAGGCGTTTTATCTGCGTAATTTTTTTCTTTGCGATTTCTCCAACTCTCTCCCTCTGCTTAAGCAGCTCCTGCTGGAGATTTTCTTGATCAATGCTCTTAGCAAATCGATTTTTCATTATTAAATTAACAACCGTACCCACTATCAACAAAAGGGATAGCATGATCATAATTATGACAAAGGGAGTCGAATTAAAACACCCTGCATTATGGCAGAGCCCTCCAAGCAGGCTTATACCTATGGTAATCAAAGCTGCTAGTATCCACTTTATCACTTCAAAAAAGTTGATCGTTTTCTTCATATTCACCTCAAGGCTTTTTTAAAAAATTATACTCTATTTTCTGTTACCTGTCAATATTTATTTATCCAATTAAAAAAAGAAAGCCACCATAGCTTGTCTATGGTGGCTAAAATGCTGAAAAACTTGTAGACGTAGGTGGGATTTTCTTACAGGTTAAAGGTGTCAAGGCCTAATTCGTCACGAAGGCGAGGTAGCATTATAGATCGGCGCTCATCTAAATACCGTTCTGCTCTCGTTAGACCATCATCTATCATAAATTCCATATATCTGTTTTGTACAGAATGTTTACTGCACCACGAGGAAGGCAGAAGGGAGACCTTTTCTTCCAGTAAATCATATCCCTTTTGAAGATTTCCCTTGATGCAAGCGTATTTCAGAAATGCAGAATAAGTATAGAGATTATCCCAAATGTGACAAACCATATTAATTGGAAAATCATTTATATATGAATACTTTTCATCAACCTCTCCCGGCCTGATTTCAAAAGCACAGCTGTTAAATTCTGTACCGATTCCCGTCCAGTTTGGCACACAATTATCAATATAAGAATCAAGGTCGTTAATTTGATCCAAAAAAGGCAAAACATAATTTTTAGCGAGTGTAAAGCAAATATTCATAATATCAATATTAAACTGCTCGTTTTCCTCGCGATAATAGGCGCACCAAGGACTAATTGAGACACCGTTTTCTGCCCAATATCCTTTGTAAAGAGGAAACAATTCGACCTGTATGTTTTCCATCCAGTATGGCGCAGAGTAAAAATGTATTGAGTATGGATTTATAGCTTTGATGACAACCCCTTGCAAAATATCACCATTCAGTCGGTAATACAACTTCGCCTTTCTTTTGAAGCCGCGTGATTTTAGTTCTTCATCAAAAATCGTTATAAAAAGCTTAGACATTTTCATAACAAATCGTCTCCTTGTGCAATATAATGACAACCATTATTTCGTGTTCAATGGTGATTTTATCATATAAAAAATTTGTTAAGTTTTTTCGCTTTCAACACAAATATCCAAAACAGGATTAATTATCTTTTTGATTACAGCAATTCCAACCACTCTTGCTCCCTCTTGAATATTGATTTCTTTACCAATCCATAGACACCCCGGATATACTTCGGGCGATATAAACGTAATTGTTCCGCATACCGTTTCGCCTGGCATTACTATATCTTCTTTAAAATATTTATGGACTCCGCAAGTGAGATATCCTTCCTTTATTAAATGACTGGGACGGTATCCGCTCGCAACAGGATTGGTTTTTGACCCATTAAATCTGAACTCAACCTCAACGTCGGGTATACGATCCAGGATAGAAATAGTTTCCATATGCTTCTCCTTTTATATTAATTATATCATTTGATAAAACTAATGTCAAGTTATTTAAAAAGGAGGCCTTTATTATCTAACTACCATCTGTAAATATGCGGTAAAATATTAAGAAACGAAGCTGGAGCTTTGTAAAAACATATACAAAACAAAAAGCCTCGCTTTCGCGAGACTGCATATATATCCAAGGCATGACCAAATGCCCATAGAAAACTGTGAGCGAGTAAAAAACAGTTAGTAACTGTTTTTTGTGAAGCGAAGTCCACCGAGTGCGAGTAGACCGAGCCGAGTGACGCAGGCGACGGTTTACGACAC
This sequence comes from Eubacteriales bacterium, assembly GCA_045531485.1. Taxonomy (GTDB): domain Bacteria; phylum Bacillota; class Clostridia; order Oscillospirales; family CAG-272; genus UBA1740. The sequence goes on from JAZSEC010000027.1 coordinate 14,031, forward strand.
ACGAATGGACGGTAAAAAGGTTAGGAAACGAAGCTGGAGCTTTGTAAAAACATATACAAAACAAAAAGCAGCGCTTTCGCGAGACTGCATATATATCCAAGGCATGACCAAATGCCCATAGAAAACCGAACAAAGGGTATAGAAACGAAGCTCAAGGAAATGTGCGAACTTGCTTCTGTTAAGTCTTTATCAAGACAACAGTTCAAGCCCTCGGTCTATTAGTATCGCTCAGCTGAACACATTACTGTGCTTACACCTGCGACCTATCAAACTCGTAGTCTACAAGTGACCTTACTCATTTTAAATGATGGGATATCTCATC
>JAZSEC010000038.1:0-2650 GCA_045531485.1 Eubacteriales bacterium
CCTGCGGTGTAGTCAGTGGCATTGACAGACTTGCAGAGGAAAATCTACCTATCACTCTCTCAATCTCACTTCACGCGGCAAACGACACACGCCGCAGCGAGATCATGCCGATTAATAATAAATGGGGCATTGACGCCCTTCTTTCAGCCTGCCTTTCTTATTACAAGAAGACCGGCAGACGCATATCCTTTGAGTACACTCTTATTTCGGGTAAAAACGACAGTGAGGCAGACGCTATTGAGCTTGCCGACCTTCTCAATGGGGCATTTCGTTCCTCCGGTGCACCTATCCACGTAAATCTTATCAGGGTAAACGAGGTAAAGGAAACCGGATTTAAGAAGGGAAGCGTGGAATCCGTAAACGCCTTTGCAAAGGCTCTTGAGCGTCGTGGTATCACCGCTACCGTAAGACGTAGACTTGGCAGTGACGTAAATGCTGCCTGCGGTCAGCTCAGACGCTCTAATCTTAATAAAAAGGAAGAAAATTGATTTGATTACAGAAAAAAGCGGCAAGGTCGTGAAGGGCCTTGGCGGACTTTACGAGGTTAGAATAGACGACGGTAACTCTGTGAGCCGTCTTGCCTGCCGTGCTAAGGGTGTTCTGAAGCGTGATGAGGCAAGGGTTCTTATCGGTGACAATGTAACCGTCACGATTGACGATTCAACTCCTGACGGCATAGTAATTTCGTCTATTGAGCCGCGTAAAAATTCGCTTATTCGACCTCCTCTTGCCAATCTCGACTATATTTTCATAGTCTTTGCGGCGGCAAAGCCCTCACCGGTAATTGAAACCGTGGACAAGCTTATTGCTATCGCCGTACATAACGCAATCACTCCCGTGATTGTAATTACCAAGTCGGATCTTCAGTCAGAGGCGGCTGAGGAATATGCTGCGATTTATCGACTAGTGGGAATTCCAACGTTCATTACGTCCTCCGAGGCAGGCGAAGGAATAGAGGCACTTGCGTCATATATAAAAGAGAACGTGACGGATGGCAAAACATCGGCCTTCGCGGGTGCTTCGGGCGTTGGTAAATCTACTCTGATGAATACTCTGTTCCCGAATCTCACACTTGCTACCGCCGAGATCTCGCGTAAGATCGAGCGTGGCAGACATACTACCCGACACGTAGAGATTTTCGACATTGATTCCTCTATGAATACCGGCTTTCTTGCGGATACTCCCGGCTTTTCGCTTATAGATTTCGCCAGATTCGATTTCTTCAGTCTGGAGGAGCTTTTGCCCACCTTCCCGGAGCTGCTTCCTTACGTTGGTAAGTGTCGCTATGCCGACTGTGCTCACGTTGGCGAGGGAGTTGACGAATGTGCGGTTGCAAAGGCGTCTGCTGAGGGAAGGATCGCACCCACAAGACTTGAGAGCTACCGTTCTATATATAGAACGCTGAAGGAGAAAAACACCTATAAGTAAAGCACGTTGGCACACTCTGGCGTGCTTTACAAAAAAACTTAAAAATATTTTCAAAAAACTATTGACAAACAGAAAAATATATTGTATAATAACTTAGTCCGAAGACAGCAGGTTCCGGTAAAAGCGTAAGCTTTCCTGCCGAGGTAAGTAAACTTTAATATTTGTATTATTGTTGTCCTTTTCTCGGGGGTGGTCTGTGCCTTATCGGAAAAGGATATTTTTTATTGATTTTTTATGGAGGTGAAAAAATGCCAAGTAATAAGATTCTTGAAGAGAAGAAGCAAGTTGTAGAAGCACTTGCCGCTAAGCTCCAGTCCGCTGCAGCAGGCGTTCTCGTGAAGTATGAAGGCATTACAGTGGCTGATGATACCGCTCTTCGTGCGGCTCTTCGTAAGGCAGGTGTAGAGTACACCGTTATGAAGAACACCCTCACCGGTCGTGCTTGCGAAATCGCAGGTTACGGTGATATGAAGCAGTATCTTAATGGTATGACCGCTATCGCAATCAGCCAGGACGACCCCATTGCTCCCGCTAAGATCATGAAGCAGTACGCTGATAAGATCAGCACCTTCGAGATCAAGGCTGGTTTCGTTGATGGTGGTATTCTTGATCAGGCAGGCGTTATTGAGCTCGCAGAGACTCCCTCTAAGGAAGTTCTTATCGGCAGAATGATGGGCAGCCTTCAGTCGTCCCTTTACAGCTTTGCATACGTACTTCAGGCTATTATCGACAAAGACGGAGAGGCAGCTCCTGCAGAAGAAGCAGCTCCCGCAGAGGCTCCTGCAGAGGCTTAATTCTGCACAACTAATTACAGTATAAAATTTCTTAAATAACGGAGGATTTTAAAATGAACGAAAAGTCTACTCAGATCCTTGAAATCGTAAAGGGTCTTACCATTCTTGAACTTGCAGATCTCGTAAAGGCACTTGAGGAGGAGTTCGGCGTATCCGCAGCTCCCGTTGCAGTAGCAGCAGCTCCCGGTGCAGCAGCAGCTCCCGTTGAGGAGAAGACCGAGTTTGACGTTGTACTTAAGGCAGCAGGCGCTTCCAAGCTCAACGTTATCAAGGTTGTTCGTGAGATCACCGGTCTTGGTCTTAAGGATGCTAAGGACCTCGTTGAGGCAGCTCCCAAGACTATCAAGGAAGCAGTTTCCAAGGAAGATGCTGATAAGATCGCTGAACAGCTTAAGAAGTCGGATGGTAGCCATGTCGTTCTGTGGGCC
>JAZSEC010000072.1:0-26188 GCA_045531485.1 Eubacteriales bacterium
ATGCTATAGCCTCGTTTGTGGTGGGCATATTGGAAACCTCTGCGTAGTATTTTACGCCGGCCTTAACTATGCGCTCAGCTTCGGGCATATCCACCTCGTTCTGAGTAGCGCAAGGCATATAAATATCAGCCTTAACGCCCCAAGGCTTCTCTCCCTTAAAGAACTTCACACCGAATTTATCGGCATAGTCCTCGACTCTGTTACGGCAGGATGCGCGCATTTCCAGCATATAGTTTATCTTTTCGTCGGTACTGATACCGTCGGGATCATATACGTATCCGTCGGGGCCGGAGATGGTAACAACCTTACCGCCGAGCTCATTCACCTTCTTCACAGTGCCCCAAGCAACGTTGCCGAAGCCGGAAATAGCGAAGGTCTTCCCCTTGCTGCTGTCGCCAAAATAATTCAGCATCTCAACGGTGTAATAAACCGCACCGAAGCCGGTTGCCTCGGGACGAATAAGCGAGCCGCCGTAAGGAAGGCCTTTACCCGTAAGGACACCGGTAAACTCGTTGCAAATTCTCTTATATTGACCGAAGAGATAACCAACCTCTCTGGCACCAACTCCGATATCACCGGCGGGAACGTCGGTATCGGGGCCTACGTACTTGCAAAGCTCGGTCATGAAGCTCTGGCAGAAACGCATAACCTCAGCGTCGCTCTTGCCCTTCGGATCAAAGTCGGAGCCACCCTTACCGCCACCCATGGGAAGACTGGTGAGGGAGTTCTTGAAGGTCTGCTCAAAGCCAAGGAACTTAATAATGCTCTCGTTAACCGAGGGATGGAAGCGAAGCCCCCCCTTGTAAGGGCCGATTGCACTGTTAAACTGTATACGGTAGCCGCGATTTACGACAACGCGACCGTCGTCGGTGGTCCACGGAACACGGAATTTTATGATTCTCTCGGGCTCGACAAGTCTTTCAAGAACGCCGCTGGTAACGTAGATGGGGGTCTGCTCCACAACGGGCTCGATGGACTCAAGAACCTCTCTTACAGTCTGGTGGAATTCCACCTCGCCGGGATTACGCTGGATTACTCTCTCCATTAATTCATTAAGGTATGACGATTTGAACATAAATTTTCTCCAAAAATTAGTTTAGATACCAAAAATATAGCACAAAGCTGTGCAAAAATCAATAGATTTGTGAAGATTTATAGCGAAACGGAAAATAAAAATGCAAAAAAATCCAGGTATACCGAATATAAAGCTGCCCGCCAAAGCCACACTATGGTATCTGGGCGTAAGTATAATAAGCAAGGGAATAGGAATACTTACCACCCCTATATTCACCAGAATTCTCACCACCGAGGGCTACGGAGAGTTTACGCTGTATATGTCGCTACTGGGCTTCGGCTCGGTGATCTGCTCTGCGATAAGCTCGGGAAGTTCAATTTATAATGGACTAGCAAAAAGTGGTGGCAATAGTGGCAGATTTCTCAAGACGGTTTTGCTGCTTTCAATAGGCTTTTCTGTGTCAATATGTCTACTTTTATTTGCATTTTTGCCGTTTTTCGAGCTTGACAGGATATTTTACCTCCCGCTTTCGCTTCAGCTTTTGTGCGACGGAGTGACCGCGGTAGCACTCAGCTCGGCAAAGTTCAGATATGAATATAAAGCGGTAACGGTTATTAGTCTTATAAACGCGGTTTTACCGCCTTTAATCTCGGTAATTTTGCTTAAATTGACCGATTTTGGCTACCCCGTTCGCATATTTTCCTTACTTTTAGTTTCCTTGGGCGTTGCTATCTATTCGCTTATAAGGATCGTCAAGGCAGACAGACCCGATAACCGACAGCTCATCGATCGGAGTATGATAAAAATGGCCCTTGTCTACACCCTACCTATGCTTCCCCAGGCAATTTCGGGTGCGGTAACGGCTCAGGCGGACAAGCTGATAATCTCCTCGAAAATGGGTCCCTCGGCACTCGGAAAGTACTCGGTAATATACTCAATGGGTATCGCCCTGCAATTTATAGTTACCGCCGTAGGCTCGGCACTTTCACCCTGGATAATACGTCGGCTGGAGCGAGGGGAGACTAAGAGGATCTCCCGGCTTATCTTCCCTATGACCGTGGGATATCTTGCACTGTCGCTAGCCTTGATCTCCCTTGCACCGGAGGCACTGATGATATTGGCACCCGACGAATATTCAGACGCCCTCCCTGCCCTGCTTCCTATTGCGGCCTCCACACCGCTCTACTTTATTCAAACGGTGGTTACGGCAGGCATCATTCACTCTGGCAAGGCGGTGTATACGCTGATTTCCTCTGTTATCGGAGGGGTGCTTTGCATCACTTTTAATTATACGCTTGTTGAAGGCTTAGGTTACCTCGGAGCAGGCACGACTATGCTGATCACCCAAGCGACGGTGACACTGATAAGCATTATACTGCTTTCAAAAACCAAGGCAAAGGATATGATAGAGCCGATAAAGCTTTGTGCGATATATCTTCTATTCTTGCCTGTTGCGATGTTAATCTCAAAGCTAAAGGATAGCCTTGCCACAAGGCTGGTCTTACTTGTAATCCCCCTCTTTATGCTGCTCTATTGCCTGAGCAGAGCCAGGTCGTTAGTTGTAGAAAAGGGTAAAAAAATGGGTGCATAATGTTTATTTTGTTATAGAAAAAAGGGCTTTTCGCCCTTTCTTCTAATATTCCTCACCATCAAGGCTTACTCTCTCCCTTTCCTCTGCGGAATAGACTCTGAGCAAGGCTGCAAGCTCCTCACTGCCCTCTATCAGTATCTCTGCCCTCTCGTACCTTGACGAGGTGGTTATACGGTAGCTTTCCGCAGGATCAAGCGAAGGAAGATAGGAGTATTTTACCACTCCCATAGGTGTCTTATGATCCCTTCTTTCCCTCGAGCTTTCCTTCTCTATACCGATAATATCCGAAAGTGCAATACGGCAGAGGGTGGTGTATCTCTTGCCGATAAGCTGACGCACCACAAATACCGCAAGTCCGGAGGAATCGTAGGTGATATCGTAATAATAAGTCGGAGAGATATATTTTGTATATATCACAAGTGCGAGCGTAAACGACATTACGCCAAGCGTACTGACGATTCCCTTATAGCTATCGACAAGGGTGGAGATGACGATAAGCAGGAACGCAAGAAGCATAAATACAATAAACACAGCTCTCGCCTTATTGTTTGATGGCTTCGGCTTTACCGAAAATTCTCTTATCATATTACTCTCCTTCCTTTTTTATTAATTATATCACAGAAGAGGCGGCATTTCAACAAAAAAATAAAAAAGGCTCGGATCCGAGCCTTTTCTACATTTAAATTAAAGAATATTATCCCTACCGTAGTACATATCTCTTTTTTCCTCCTCGGTGAGATTATCGATATCCAGACCCTGACGCATGGCCGTCCAGGCACGGTTGGGAACGGGAGGATTAAAGGCGGGAAGCTCGATACCAGGGGTGTTGATGCCCGAAACCGCACCCGGAGCGTCCTTACGGTAATTTCTCACGTTGTGCTTTTCGGTTTGATTGGTTGTTTTGGTTTTATCCTTATCCATTTATAAAAGCTCCTTTCTGTTGCTTCGTATATATTTTGTGCAATTTATCGCAGTTTATGACCGTCGCTTGATTTTTACAAAAAAATGTGATAGAATTAAACAAAATAAGGATAAAGGAGCATTTTCGTGCTTTACAGAAACTTGAGCGGATATTTCAGAGAGAAATTTGGCAGACGACTGGGCAAAATATGCATTGACGGCGGATTTTCCTGCCCTAACCGTGACGGCAAGTGCGGAAGCGGCGGATGCATATATTGCGGCGAGCGTGGTGCAGGTGAGCATATTGACCCAAGCGTATCTATTGGCGAGCAGGTCCGTGCGGCACTTGATGGTGCAGGAGAGGAAGAGCTGTTCGTTGCATATTTTCAGAATTTCACCAATACGTATGCCGAAAAAAGCGTACTTAGGGAGAGATACGACGCGGCACTTATTGACGATAGAATAAAGGTTCTTGCCATCGGAACACGTCCCGACTGTATTGATGAGGAGATCGCCGAGCTTATCGCATCTTATAAGAGCAAGGTGGACGTGTGGGTAGAGCTTGGACTACAGACAGCAAGTGACAAAACGGCGGACTTTATCAACAGAGGATATCACCGTGATGCCTTTGAGAGAGCGATGGATATACTTAACAAGCACAAAATACCCGTGGTTGTGCATCTCATAGTAGGTCTGCCGGGCGAGGGGATCCATCAGGTGATGGAAACCGTGGAGTATATAAACCGCTTCGATCTATTTGGTATAAAGATCCACTCCATATACGTAATGCGTGGCACGGAGCTTGAAAAAATGTATGAAAGAGGCGAGTATACACCGCCCGAGATGGCAGATTATATAAGCTCGGTAGTATATATACTTACTCATATAAAGCCTGACGTAGTCGTACATAGGCTTACCGGAGATTGTCCGAGAGATATGCTGGTAGCACCCCTGTGGAATGGATCAAAAAACGAGATAATTAATACTATAGTTTACAAAATGCAGCTCGAAGGTCTTAGCCAGGGCTGTCTTAACTAAAAAAACGCTTACGGATGTATTCGATCCGTAAGCGTTTTTTATCGCTTTTTGCGTTATTTTATCGGTTGTTTTTCGGTGTCATAGCCCATGATTCCTTGATTCAAGCTGTTTATAGGTGATTATTATTAAATAATTCTCTCAAGAATAAGCATTACGTTCTTCTCAAGCTCGTCGAAGGTCATATCAAGATTGCCCCTGAAGTAATCTACCACGGTATCCACGCAGGCGTTGCCAACGAAGGTTATCTGCATCTGCCTCACCGTCTTTATCTTAGAAAGATATGGCGACTTTATCTTAGTGAGCACTCGCTCGATAACTATACGCTTGATCTTATCTATAAAGAACACCGCATCGGGCGAGTCGGCAACCTTGCTGTATATATCGGCATTCTCCTTAAGATAGCCGAAAATGCCCTTAATGTATATACGGTAATCGTTGGTTTTATCCGCTTCCATTTCGTCGATCATGCTTTCAAGCTTATCAACAAGCTCACGCATCATCTCGTCCGCCACCGCATAGACGTCCTCGTAGTGATTATAAAAGGTGCTTTTCGCAATATCTGCCCTCTCGGCAAGCTCGGCTACGGTGATGCCGGAGATAACCTTCTTTTCATCAATAAGATCCACAAAGGCGGATCGGATCATCTTTTTCGTTCTGGTAGAATTTCGATACTCTTTTTTCATAATTTGTTCACATCCTAACATTGAATTTTTGGACGATTTAAGACTCGATGTCCAAAATTGAAAAAAAGATAAAATCAGTCGTTGACTATAATATGTCAGTATTATAATATAAATTTACCAAATTGTCAAGTTTTAACATTTTCATATATCATAGGAGGTAAAAGGTGAAACGTACAAAGGCACGTTCGGGTACATTTATGCACAGAGTATCCGAAATAATCGTTGACAGACGAAAAATTATCTTCCTTGTTATTGCTGCTTTGATCGTCTTTTCTGTTTTTGCTATGGGTTGGGTTGGAGTTGATAACGATCTGACCTCATTTTTGCCCGATAAGTCGGACTCCAAGGCGGGAGTCGACGTAATGATGGACGAGTTCGTCCTGATGGGCAGTGCTCAAATCATGGTAGCCAACGTATCAACGTCGGATGCCTGGGAGCTTAAGGAAATGATAGAGTCGGTGGACGGCGTTCAGATGGTGGATTTTGCCGAGGATAAGGCACACTACAACAACGCATCCGCCTGTTATACCATAACCTTCAGCTATCCTCAGAGCGACTCAAGATGCGAGGTGGCTCTTGATTCTATCAAGGAGGCTCTCGCAGGCCACGACACCTACGTAAGCTCGGATATCGGCAACCCCATGGGCGATATCCTCGACAAAGAAATACTTCTTATTATGGCGGTGGCAGTGGTCGTAATTCTCGTAATGCTTATACTTACGTCCAAGTCGATCGTGGAGATTCCCGTAATTCTCTTCACCTTCCTGGTGGCCATGATAATCAATATGGGAACCAACTTTATTTACGGCTCGATCTCCTTCGTATCCAACTCGGTTACCAGCCTGCTACAGCTGGCACTGTCGCTGGACTATGCTGTAATACTAATTAACAGATTCCGTGAGGAGAGCGAAAGGCTGCCCCTTCGCGAGTCGGTTATAGAGGCTCTGTCCAAGTCGGTGCCTGAGGTGCTCGGCAGCTCGCTTACCACCGTTGGCGGTCTTGCAGCCATGATGTGCATGCAGTTCAAGCTGGGTCCCGATATGGCAATGTGTCTTATTAAGGCTATACTCCTGGCTATGCTTTCGGTATTCGTGTTTATGCCCGGATTACTTATGATCTTCGGCAAGGCACTGAAGAAAACCGAGCATAAGAGCCTTATTCCTAACATGTCCTTTATCGGCAAGTTTGCATACAAGGCAAGAAAGGTTATCACTCCCCTGTTTATCCTCGTTGTTATTGCGGCGATGCTGATCTCCTCGGCCTGTCCCTTCTCATACGGATACACAAGCCAGGAGGCAGTTAAGCTTAACGAGCAGTCGCTGGCAAAGAAGATGATAAGCGACAACTTCGGCTCTACCAATATGATAGCCCTTCTCGTTCCCGCGGGTGATTATGAAAAGGAGGCGGCACTCCTTGAGGATATCGGAGAGATCGACGTGGTAAGCGGCACTATGGGTCTTGCTAACATTGAGGCTATGGATGGCTATACCCTTGCCGACAAGCTTACTCCCAGACAGTTTGCCGAGCTGGCAGGTCTGGATTACGAGCTTGCCTGCGGAATTTATGCAGCATACGCGGCGGCAAACGAGGATATCGGCGAGATAATCAACGATATCGGCTCCTACGGAGTTCCTCTTATTGATATGTTCCTCTTCGTTACCGAGCAGATCGATTCCGGTCTGATCAGTCTGGAGGGCGAGCAGGCAGAGCTTCTCGGCTCGGCAAAGGAGCTTATGAGCATGGCAAAATCCATGACCGTAGGCGAAAATTACAGCCGTATGGTAGTTTACGTAGATCTTCCCGAGGATAGCGAGGAGGCCTTTAAATTCGTTGACACCATCAAGGAGATGGCAAGAGGCTATTATCCCGACGGTGAGATATACGCCGTCGGCGGCATTACCACCGCAAAGGACTTTAAGGATTCCTTTGTTATCGATAACGTAGTCGTTGCGATAGTTTCTATTGTTACCGTGCTTATCATTCTGCTCTTATCCTTTAAGTCGGTGGCTATGCCTATTATTCTTATTCTCGTAATTCAGGGCTCGATATGGATAAACTTCTCCATTCCTACCTTTCTCGATACACCTCTGTTCTTCCTTGGATACATTATTATTTCGGCAATACAGATGGGTGCAAACATAGACTACGCTATCGTTATTGCAACCAGATTCAACGAGCTGAAGCATGAGATGGATAAGCGTCAGGCAATAATCGAAACCATGAACTTTGCCTTCCCCACGGTTATCACCTCCGGAACGATCATGTCGGTGACCGGTCTGCTAATCGGATATATGTCCTCCGAGGCAACCATCTCCAGCCTGGGTCTTAACCTTGGACGCGGAACTATAATCTCTATGATCCTGGTTCTCTTCATCCTTCCCAGTCTGCTGCTTACAACCGATAAGCTGGTTGAAAAAACAAGCTTCACTATATTTAAGAAAAAGGAAAGAAATGCAGTCGAGAGTGACGGAAGAGTCCGTGTTTGCGGTCGCGTCAGCGGTGAGATCAGCGGCTTTATCGACGGTGAAATTGACGCTGTAATCGACGGAAACGTAAATCTTAGTTTACTTTCGGGCGTTTCAAACGAAGAAAAGGAGGGACAGAAGAATGAAAAATAAGAATAAAGTAATTAGCATTTTACTCTCCCTCTCTATGATTTTTGCTATACTTCTGCCCGCGGCATTTCCCATCGTCAGCCACGCGGCAGAGGAAACTATTTACATCGGCACCGCAGAGGAGCTTGTCGATCTTTCAAAGAAATGCTCCTACGACGCCTGGTCTATCGGCAAAACTGTAGTGCTGACTCAGGATATTTCGCTTGAGGGGGTGGATTTTGAGCCTATCCCATCATTTTCCGGAGTGTTCGACGGTGACGGTCACAAGATAGAGGGCCTTAAGATTGCGGGAGCATACTCTCCTGCAGGACTCTTCAGCACTCTTGAGAGTGGCGGCGTTATTATGAACCTTACACTTTATGCATCCGTTTCTCCCGAGGGTGACAAGGGATACGTCGGCGGCATAGTTGGACAGAACAAGGGCCGTATTGAGAGCTGTAGCTTTAACGGTACCGTCGTAGGCGTAGCAAACGTGGGTGGTATCGCAGGTATAAATGAGGTCAGCGGCAGCATTTCCTCCTGTACCGTAAACGGTGAGATCCTCGGTGAGGAGCGTGTGGGCGGTATCGCAGGTACTAACAACGGTCTTATTTCCTCCTGCTCAAGCAGAGCAAAGGTAAATACCGTTGCTATCGACTCCTCCATGACTCTTGACCAGATAAATCTTTCGCTTACCGTTGATATCTCGAGGCTGCCAAGCTTCAGCGGTGTGACCGTAAGTGATATAGGCGGTGTTGCGGGATATACTAACGGCATGATAATGGGCTGTCTTAACGGCGGCACGGTAGGTTATCCCCACGTCGGATATAACGTAGGCGGTATTGCAGGACGCAGCAGCGGACATCTTAACGGTAACATCAACACAGCTGAGGTGTACGGCAGAAAGGACGTCGGCGGTATCGTAGGTCACATGGAGCCTCATATCAGCTATACTCTTTCCGAGGATCTGCTTCTCTCTCTCAGAGGCGAGCTTAACGGCATGGGTGACATGGTAGGAGGCGTTGTCGACTCGCTTGGCGGAGGTATTCCCTCGATTTCAACAAGGCTGGGCATTATACTCGACTATATCGATCTGGCTACTAATTCTCTTAATATTTTAATAAATAACAGCACCGCATACGGCGACGAGTTCTTTGGCGAGATAAACCGAATCGGTGCGGTTCTCACCGAGGTGATGGGCCAGCTTTCCGGCATTACAGCGGATATTCCCGCCCTCTCTGCCCTACTGAGTGGCGGTCTTGCCGAGATTGAAAACGCCCTGGGAAGCATATACGATATGGCTACTATCGGTGCGGACGCTATACTTGATCTTAAGCTGGCGGCAGATGATATTTCGGAGGCCTTCGACTTTATCAGCCAGAGTCTTTTGAAAATCGAGGCAGGTCTTTCTGCCCTGGAGAATGCACTTAAGATAGATGACAAGGCGGCGGCTGAGGAGGCACTTGATGCTATCGCGACCGGTCTTTCCGAGATGGTATCCTCCTTCGCTGATATGACCGCCGCACTTGAGGTGGTAAGAGAGGTGCTGGGTGATACAGCCTGGATCGACAAGGGGCTTGATCAGCTGGATGCTCTGGCAGATATTTTCGTAGACGTAAGCGAGGCTGTATCCACGCTTTACGACGCCACCACCGAGATCAAAAATAACATTGACGTAAATTGGGATAAATTTAAGGAGGCAGGCTCGGCTCTCAGCGACGCTATAGGTCACTTTGCCGATGCGGCAAGAGGCCTTGCTGACGCGATGGAGCTGCTTGATTCGGGTATTGACGACGTAAGCGGCGGACTTAAGCTTTTGTCCGAGGCGATAAGCGTGAAGGATGAAGATAAGCTGGAGGCTGCTACAAAGCAGATAGCCAAGGGCTTTGAGGAAATCGTTGCGGCATCCGGTAAAATGAATGAGGCTATCGCGGCATTCTCCGACGTTATCGCAGGACTCGAGGGTAACGAGAGCATCTCGGAAATATTCAGCGAGGTATCCGACGTGCTTGGCGATCTTGCCACCGCAGGCGGTGAGATGAGCGATGCACTTACAACTCTTTCGGGTGGAATAACTACCCTTCTTGAAAATCTTGAAATCGACACCTCGAAGCTTAGCGAGGGAGGAGCTCTCGTTATCAAGGGACTTGAAAGCATTTCCGACTCGCTTGGCAAGATCGGTGAGGCAGCAAACGGCCTTGCCGACGGAATGACCGCCCTCGACGTTGCTATCAAAGCAATTGAGGACGCGGTGGTTATCAAGGATGAGAAAAAGCTTAGCGAGGCTCTTAATGCAGCCTACGAGGCTATCGGACTCATTATTGAATCTATGAAGGAGCTTGCTACCCTTCTCACAGAGGTAACAGACACCTTAAAGGAAGCGAAGCTCTGGAGCGACGGTCTGGTTAAAGCCATGGGCGGTGTGACCGACGCACTGAGCAGCATGGCTGATGCACTTACAAGGATTCAGGGCGGCGTTGATCTGCTTCGAAGCAACGTAAGCTTTGATATTGACGGAGCAAGGGAGAGCCTTGGCCTTATCCGTGAGGGCCTGGTTGCTATGGCAGACGCCTCCTCCGGTATAAAGAACGCCTTTGCACATCTTTCCGACGCTCTTGAAAAGACGGATGCCATGACGGAGTATCTGCCCTCTGCAGTTACCGATCTTAAGGAAGCGGTAGGATGCTTTGCAGATGCGATGACCATGCTTGGCTCTATGTCCGAGAAGGTCGATCTGCTGGTCGGTTATCTCAAGAACGTTGATCCCATTCAGCTTCCTATGCCAAGCGAAGCCATCACCGAGGAGGCAAACAAGCTGTTTATCTACCTTTCGGCGATTGAAAACGAGCTGAAGGAGTTGAATAAGGAGATCACCTCCCTCTCAAGCGAGCTTGTGGCAAAGGTGGGAGAGATAAACGATCTCATGAACGGTGTGATCAACAATATTATGGATATGATCTACGGCATCGGAAACGGCGAGCTGGTAGATGACAGGATCACCGAGAGCGAAATTGAAACGGTGACAAGCGGCAAGGTATTTGCCTGTCACAACTCGGGCAGTGTATTCGGCGACAAGAACGTGGGCGGTATTGCCGGCTCAATGGGTATCGAGTATAGCCTTGATCCCGAGGATGACGGCCCGGGTGAGCTGACTCTAACTCAAAAGAAGCAATATCAGCTTCACGCAGTTATCCACGCCTCCACCAACTCCGGCGGCGTGACGTCGAAGTATGACTACGTTGGCGGTATCGTAGGTAAGATGGACATTGGACTTGTCTACGGTGCGGAAAACTACGGTGGCATTGAAAGCCAGAGCGGAAATTACGTCGGCGGAGTTGCAGGTATAACATCAGGACTTATTTCTCAGTCCTTCGCAAAATGCTCACTGGCTGGCGGCAAATATATCGGCGGTGTGGTTGGATCGGGCGTTGGCGAGGATCTCTCCGGCGAGAGCAGTACCGTAAGATGCTGCTATACAATGGTTAATATCACAAGATTCAGCCAGTATGCAGGTGCTATATCCGGTGTGAATGCAGGTGAGTTCTCCGAAAACTTCTTCGTATCGGACACTCTCGCGGGTATAGATCGCACCAGCTATCTCGGCAAGGCGGATCCCATCAGCTATGAGGATCTGGTAAAGAGAAAAAGCATTCCCGACGGATTCTACAGCCTGACTCTCAGCTTCGTGGCTGACGGCGAGGTGATCCATACGGTTACCTTCGAGTACGGAGCATCCTTCGACGGCACTGTATTCCCCGAGATTCCTGCCAAGGAGGGTCACTTCGGACACTGGGACAGAGATGCTCTTGCTAATCTCACCCATGACACCGTAGTAAGCGTTATTTATACACCCTATATCACAGCCATCGGCAGCGAAGAAAAGAGAGATAACGGACGCGAGATATTCTTCCTTGTCGGCGAATTCTCTGACACAGATTCTCTCCTTGTTGAGAGGGGCTGTGACACGTCAGGTCTTATGCTCAGCGAGGAGATATTCACAAGAGATAGCCTGATCGAAAGCTTTAAGCTGACCCTTCCCAAGGATAATCTTGAAAGGAACAATCTCCACTTCCTTCCCGCAAAGGAGGGCTGCATAGTATTTATCAAGACCGACGGCATCTGGATTGAGGCTGATACGACCGAGTTCGGCAGCTATCTCACCTTCAATACCGAGGATGAGGTCATCGAGATCGCCATCGTGGAAAGATCTATTAAGATCAGCATCGAGATGATAATTATCGTTGCAATTTTCCTTATTCAGACGGTAGTTATGATTTGTATCGTAACGAAGAGAAAAAAGGGAAAGAAAAAGGAAAAGGTTGCTAAATAAAAAAAGAGCCGCCGCAGAGTGATCTGCGGCGGCATTATTATTGCTATGTTTTTTGTTTTTTTTACTGCTCTGCCGTCTTATTGAAGAAGGAAATATAATATACCTCGCCGGGCTTTACCGAGAGGATAAGCCTTGATGAGGACACGTCAACGTCCTTTGAGCGATAGACGGTTCCCTTTCCGCGACTGCCGCCGGGAAGGGTCTTTGACACCGTGCAGGTGTTGAAGGGTGAGGAGCCGAGAATAATCTCAACCTTACCCTCGTAGCTTCTGGTAACCATCATAAGACCTGCCTCGTCACCGCCGATAGCGGCAAGAGAATAAAGCTCCTTTCGGCTATCGTCACCAGTGTCGACGGCGGTGCCAAGCTTATAGAGCCTTGCAAAATTACACATCACGCTATAAGACGCGTAATGATGAGGCGTTACGTGGTCGTCCATAGAAAACAGAGCGTTTTCTCTCGAATAGACGTCGGAGGTGGAGTACATAAGCATATCAAGAGGACTCTTCTGTGCCATGATAAGTGCCGCACCAAGCTCGGAGGGCAGGCTGTCACGAAGAGCGGGAGGCGTACCGCCTCGGTCTATGGTGTTGTACTCACAGACGATACTCTTAGTACGGCGAAGACCTGCACCGTCAAGATAGGTTCTGGCATATCTTGCGTGAAGAGCAAGCTCCTCGGGACTGGAGGTATAGCATGCCCAGGTGAAGAAATCCAGGGGTGCATAGGTTTCGGGACGGGTTATATAGGAGAAGAACTGCTGCATAAACGGAACGTAGGTCTTCATCTCCTCGCTGGCATCCAGACGGTTAAGCGAATAGAAGCCACGGGCACCGTAGGCACCGATCTTTATTCTGGGGAAACGCTCACGCAGGTGATTTGCGGTGATGCGATAAAGTTCGAAATAGGAATTTCTATCACCGAGCCATGACTCGGTGGTGTCGGGAGCAGACCAGATCTCCCAATATTTGATACCAAGCTTAAAGCCGTTTGCCCAGCCCTCGTTATAATGCATAACGATATGCTCGCATATCCTCGCCCACTTCTCAGCATCACGGGGAGGACGGGCGTAGAGCTTTCTGGAATAAGGCTCACGACTCTCGCCAAGACGGAAGAAAACGCCCGCACCGGTATTACGAACCGAGGCGAGATACAGGTCGGTGGGAAGGAAGTTATAGGATTCCTCAAGGCTCTCGTCTGCATCAAAGTCCGGGAAGATACAGTGAACGTTTATGTACTGATTCATACCGTACTCACCCGCTGAGCCTGCGGTTCGAACGAGAGGAATGCCCATCTCGGAAAATTCGTCGCTGAAATCAAATGGAAGATTGTACCCACCGGAGCGAGGACCACCGTTTATACAGTTAAGCGGCTTGATCTTGCCGCATTTTTTCTCAAAATCTACTCGAATTTCTTTTTTCTGCATCATCTGCCGCCTTTCATAATTTCTATAACTATTTTATCAAAATCAGCCTCGCTTTGTCAAGGGCTTCGGGGCTTTTGATTTCGTCTTTTTTCTTAAAAGATTTATTTATTATTGCAAAATCTTTTTTTGTTTGATATAATGTAATTATAAAAGCTATGGAGGAAAATATGACCAGAATATTCAATCTTAAGCTGACGGCTCTGCTGCTCAGCATAATCATGCTTCTGTCGCTGCTGTGCGGCTGCAGAGCTAACATTGGACTTGACGAAATACCCGATTACCGCGGCAAGGCCTACGTACATATTAACGGCGGCGAGCCCTTCTTCACCGAGAGTGAAATAACCGACGAGGCCTTCGAGAGCTATTCACCACTTGATCCGCTGGGACGGTGCGGAGTGGCGTTTGCATGCATTGGCATTGAGATCATGCCAACCGAGGAGCGTGGAGATATTGCCTCGGTTACGCCATCAGGCTGGGAATATGGCGGTGTATCCAATAACAACGAGTATGATTTCGTAGAAAACGGATACGTCTATAACCGCTGTCATCTTATCGGCTTCCAGCTGGCGGGAGAGAACGATAATGAGAAAAATCTTATAACGGGTACCCGATATTTGAACATCGAGGGTATGCTTCCCTTCGAAAACCAGGTGGCAGATTACGTGGAGGGCACGAATAATCACGTTATGTACAGGGTTACTCCCATATACAACGGCTTTGATCTCGTGGCAGAGGGCGTGCTTATGGAGGCCTGGTCCGTTGAGGATAACGGACGCGGCGTATGCTTCTGTATTTTCGCCTATAACGTTCAGCCGGGTGTAAATATCGACTATTTCAGCGGAGTGAACTGGGCAAACGGCGAGGAGATGCCCGAGATCGATCCCGACCAGGTTATGGGCGGAGATAAGGACAATACCGACGACGGCAGCAAGGACGAGTCCGACAAGGATGAGGACAAGGACGAAGATAAAGGTAATGCAGACGACGGCGAGAGCGACGGAATCGTAGCAAGCTACGTGCTTAATAATAAGAGCATGAAGTATCATCTTCCCGGCAAGAGCTGTGCCGACAGCATTAAGCAGGAAAACCGCGAATATTACACCGGAACCAAGGAGGAGCTTGAGGCTGAGGGCTACGTCGCCTGCAAGTTATGTAAGCCTTAGTTTACTTTTTCAGGATTTCAAGCAAGAGAATATATCGTTTTTACAAATAAACAGAAGGGGGTAAGGAATTATGAATGAGCGTGACAAAATCAAATTTGAAAGGCTGACGGAGATCTTTCGACGCAATTTCAGAGTGACGAGAATGTATGCAAGATACCTCGAGGAGTGCCCCGAGATGATCACGCCCCAAATGATAGATGCACTTACCGAGGATGGAGATATTACACCCGAGGTGGCTATATCATCCCTGCTTACCGAGGCGTTTTCCCTCGATTTCGACAAGGGTGAGGACAGGCGGCTCATTATGGATTATCTGACCCCGTCTATAAGGCTGCTGAACCGTGAAAAATATATAAACAACCCCTACTACAAAAATATATCGCTGGAGGATATCAAGGACGGCAACTGGGAGATCCGCTGGGAGGAATATAAGGCCTATCGCGGAGTGATCTGCGACGATATGATCATTAAGGAGGATTTCTCCGAGATACCTCCGCTCGGATACTTTACCGAGAGCTTTCGCTTCCCTGCCATACTCGAGGGTGGCAACGAATGGATGACGCTTACTCCAGTGGATCTTGACACCTGCGAGGAGGCCATCGAGGCTTCACACGGCAGGGTGGTTACCTTCGGGCTTGGGCTCGGATACTTTGCCTACATGGCATCCGAGAAGGAGGAGGTCGAATCGGTGACGGTGGTGGAGCTGTCGGAGGATGTGATTAATCTGTTTAAGAAGCATATCCTGCCACAGATGCCAAACCGACACAAAATAAAGATAGTAAGCTCCGATGCCTTCAAATACGCAGAGGAGGTTATGCCGAGGGAGAAATTCGATCTCGCCTTCGTCGACACCTGGCGTGATGCAGGCGACGGTGTCCCTATGTACAAGAGGATGAAGGCACTGGAGCATTTGTCACCCGACACGAAATTTATCTACTGGGTGGAGGGGATGCTTCGCTCAAGGGTGCGTGCAGAGCGATTCTGCGACTTCCGTGAGGAGTACGAAAGAGGCACCCTGACCCTTAGCTATGACGAAATGGTTAAGGAACTGGAAAAAATATAACTATTCAAAGATATTACACCTATTTTATCGACATTTTCAGACTTTTGGCAAATTCTCTGACAGTATTATTTTATTTATACTTAAGGTGCTTGACATATAATTAAAAAATAACTACTTATTTATTGGAGGAGCCTATGAGAATATTACTTGCCGAGGACGAAAGATCGCTGTCACGTGCTATCGTTGCTCTACTTGAAAAGAACAACTACTCTGTCGACGCCGTGTACGACGGTGAGGAGGCTCTCAGCTATATTGAGGCGGGAAATTACGACGCTGTAATTCTCGACGTTATGATGCCGAGGCGTGACGGAATCAGCACACTTAAAGCAATAAGAGCAAAGGGACTAAGCATCCCCGTGCTTATCCTGTCCGCAAAGGCGGAGGTTGACGACAAGGTGCTTGGGCTCGACTCCGGTGCTAACGATTATCTTACCAAGCCCTTCTCGGTCAAGGAGCTGCTTGCCAGAATCAGAGCTATGACAAGAAAGGGTGAGGGTCAGGTCGACTCTACCCTCAGATTCGGTAATCTCAACCTTGATCTTGCGACCTATAAGCTTTATTCTCAGAACGGCGAGATCAAGCTTGCAAACAAAGAATTCCAGATGATGGAGATGCTTATGCGTAATCCCGGTCATCTTATCTCCACGGAGAGATTTATGGAAAAGATCTGGGGCTATGACAGTGATGCCGAGATCAACGTAGTATGGGTGTATATTTCTTATCTCAGAAAAAAGCTATTCAATATCGGAGCCGATATCGAGATTCGTGCTCACAGAAACTCAGGTTATTCACTGGAGAAGAATTAATATGCTTAAAAAGCTAAAATTTAAATTTATTTTAGCGGCCTTGATTGCTCTGAGCGTGGTTATTACCTTGATAGTCGGAGCAATCAATCTCTTTAACTATCGAAGCATCATATCCGATGCCGACGATACGCTAAGGCTGATAATGGACAATTCGGGTAGATTCCCCTCTAAGCCCAGCCACGTAAATCCCGATATGGATATAATTATTACACCTGAATCTCCCTTCGAGTCGAGGTACTTTACCGTAAGGCTAAAAGGCGATAAGGTTGTGGGTATAAATACAGAGAGCATAGCCGCAATTGACGACGAAACGGCTATAAAAATGTCCAGAGAGGTTATCAAGGATGGTGACGAAAAGGGCTTTTACGGAATTTACCGCTATCTTATCAAGGTAAACGAGGATAAGTTCACAGTTCTCTTTCTCGACTGCACGAAGGTGCTGGATAACGCGAATACCTTTCTCTGGCTTAGTATCACAATTTCCCTCCTTGGCATTTCAGAGGCCTTCGTGCTGCTGTGGGTAATGTCGGAGAGGATAGTTAAGCCTATATCCGACGGATACGAAAAGCAGAACCAGTTTATTACCAACGCAGGTCACGACATAAAAACACCCATAACCATCATTGATGCCGATGCAGAGCTGCTGGAGATGGAGGTTGGTAAGAACGAATGGCTTGACGATATAAAAAAACAAACGGCAAGGCTTGCAACACTTACCGAAGAGCTTATATATCTATCTAAGTTAGACGAGCATTCATCCGAGCCCCACACCGAATTCCCCATATCCGACGTGGTAGAGGAGGTAGCGGCATCCTTCAGTGCACCTGCCAGAAAAAGACTCTTGACAATTAAAACGAATATTCAGCCTGCTCTATTTTACGAGGGTGACGGTGAGGCTATAAGAAAGCTGATTACACTGCTTATGGATAATGCTGTAAAGTACTCGCCCGAAGGCAAAGCAATCGATTTGTCACTAAAAAAGACGGGACGTGGTGTCGTTTTTCGTATTTCTAACCTTGCACCCGAGCTTAGCGACGAGTCGGTTAAGCACATGTTTGACAGATTCTATCGCTCGGATAAGGCCAGATCATCCGCAGGTGGCTTTGGCATCGGGCTATCGGTTGCAGATGCTATTGTGTCATCTCATAAGGGTAATATTTCTGCAGAAAAGCAGGATGATATTCTCACTGTTGAGGTAAATTTGTATTAATAAAAAGCTACGGTTGTAAATTTTTGTTTACTTTCCGTGGCTTTTTTCTCTTTTTTTTAGTTTTTTTCAAAAAAATATTGACCTTAGAATTTTTATAATATATAATAAAAAGGAAGGAAGTACCTGCTATGGTACATAAGACTAAGGAGAGGAAGAGTATGTTAAGCAGTCTTACCAAAAGCACCTATGAGGCTATACTCAAGGCAGAACTGCGTCCTGCTATGGGCTGTACCGAGCCTATTGCTATTGCCTACGCGGCGTCAATCCTTGCCGAGCTGCTCGGCGGGGTGCCCGACAGGATCTCTGCCCGATTCAGCGGAAATATTATCAAAAACGTGAAAAGCGTTATCGTTCCCGCCACCGGAGGCAGACATGGAATTGAAGCGGCACTGGCTGCAGGTCTTGTTTCAGCACGTCCCGATATGCGTCTTGAGGTACTTACCGTACTTAAGCCAGAGGACGGTAACAGGATAGATCGGGTGATGAGGGAATGTAAAATTACCGTGGAAAAGCTTAACACCGGATGCAGCTTTGAGCTGGAGCTTGACGGTTATTTATCCGACGATATGGCCACCGTTAAGATCAGCGGTGCACATACCAACGTTACCCAGGCGTCAAAAAACGGTGATATTCTCACCGAAAAATATAATCAGATCACCATAGTTGAGGAAAGCGGCGAGGAGCCTGACTATTCTCTGCTTAACGTTCAGGATATCGTTACATACGCAGACGAGGCCGATCTTAGCATTATCCGTCCCTATCTGCTCCGCCAGGTAGAGCTGAATATGGATATTGCCGAAGAAGGACTCCGAGGTGAATGGGGTGCTCAGATCGGTAAGGTTATGCTGTCTATGGGTGATGATATTTCCAGAAAAGCACGTGCCTATGCGGCGGCCGGCTCGGATGCCAGAATGAGCGGCTGCGAGAAGCCTGTATGCATTATTTCGGGCAGCGGAAACCAAGGTATTACCGCATCCGTTCCCGTTAAGATATACGCCGACGAGATGGGCAAGAGTGAGGAGGAGATGCTCAGAGCACTTATCGTTGCCGACCTTATTACCATCCATCAGAAAACCGGCATCGGCACACTTTCTGCATACTGCGGTGCTATCAGTGCCGGAGTCGGTGCAGGTGCGGGAATCTGCTATCTCCAGGGTGGAAAATTCCGTGAAATCGCCCATACGTTAGTTAATTCTGTTGCAATTCTCTCCGGTACTATATGCGATGGAGCAAAGCCCTCCTGTGCCGCTAAAATTGCAATGGCGGTGGAGGCAGGCATTATGGGCTATGAGATGTGGCGTAGCGGCAGACAGTTTCACGGTGGCGACGGCATTGTTACCAAGGGCGTTGAAAATACCATCAAGAACGTGGGCAGGCTTGCCAAGGAAGGCATGAGCGACACCGACAGAGAGATTATTGAGATCATGCTGGGGATCTGATCGCGGTGAATAGATTGTTTATATTTTCAGCAGGTTTTATTTATAAATAATAAGTAAAGTCTTTACCTAGGAAAATAAAAAACGCAAAGCGAAATGCTTTGCGTTTTTTTATTATATATTCAGCACCTGGGATGCTACAAGCAGGTAGACGATCAGAGAGATGGCGTCTACGAGAGTGGTGATGAGGGGGGATGCCATTACGGCAGGGTCAAGACCAACCTTCTTCGCGAGAAGGGGGAGGATCGCACCGATAATCTTAGCGATCACGATGGTGAGCGAAAGCGACAATGCTACCGTCAGCGACACGGTAAGGGTTACTGCGGGGTTGCCAAGGAGAAGTCCGTCGATAAGAAATACCTTAGCAAAGGTGGCTATTCCCATAGAAACTGCACAGAGTATACCAACACGAAGCTCCTTCCAGAATACGCGGAAGAGGTCCGAAAACTCGATCTCAGAAAGAGAAATGCTACGGGTAACGGTGACAGAGGACTGACCGCCCGAATTACCGCCCGTACCCATTATCATAGGGATAAAGAGAACGAGAACGGCAGGAAGTGCCGCCTCGAAGCTGCCCAGAATAAAGCTGGAAAGCGTTGAGGAGATCATCAGTATGAGAAGCCAGGGAATCCTGGACTTCCAGATCTCAAATACGTTAGTCTTAAGGTAGGTGGTATCACCGCCGGGGGTGATAGCTGCCATCACGGCAAAGTCCTCCTCCGACTCCTCGATGATGACGCCGAGAGCGTCGTCTACGGTAACGATACCGACTAAGCGGGACTCGCTGTCCACAACGGGAATTGCAAGGAAGCCGTATTTATCCAGCTTCATAGCAACCTCCTCCTTGTCATCGTGGGTATGAACGGCAATAACGTTCTCGTCCATAATGTCCGAAAGAGTGGTTTCGGGATCCGAGATAAGCAGATCCTTCGCGGTTACGATGCCCTGCAGCCGTTTGTCCTTGCCGGTTACGTAGCAGGTGTATATAGTTTCCTTATCAATAGCAACGCGTCGGATATGAAGCAGTGCGTCTGCAACGGTCATATCGCCGGTAAATCTTACGTACTCGGTGGTCATAACAGTACCCGCCGAGTCCTTTGGATAACGGAGGAGCTTGTTGATTATCTCACGGTCCTCGCTATCCGAGTTTTTAAGAATACGCTTTACAACGTTGGCGGGCATCTCCTCAATGATGTCAACCGTATCGTCGATATAAAGCTCATCAAGAATCTCCGACAGCTCACGGTCGGTGAATTTTGAAATAAGGCTCTCCTGCAGCTCGGAATCCATCTCAACGAAGGTTTCCGCCGCAAGCTCCTTGGATAAGAGTCTGAAAAGCAGATTATGATACCTCTCGTCGATCTCCGAGAAGAGCTCCGCAAGGTCGGGAGCAGGCAGATCCTGAACGTTTGCCTTAACGTCTGCGTATTTTTTCTCTGATAAAAGCTCTGTAAGTCTTTCCGAGGGAATGATCTCGTCCTCGTCGAAAAGACCTAAGGTGGTGTTCTTTTCTTCCATTTTGGCCTCCTTCTCTTGGTGAGATTCGGCCGTCAGACAGAGGATCGCCCGAATATACTTTCGTCACCAAGACGTTTTTCAGTTATGATCTCACATGGGTGAGGTTTACTTCGTCCGTCCGACATTTCGGGCTCCTTTCTAAAGTTTTTCTCTTTTTATTTTACCCTAATACAAATAATTTGTCAAGTGATTTCTTTAAGTAAAAGATCAATTTCATCCTCGGTGTAGACCTTTATGCCGTTATTAATAAGAAGCTCGGCACAGACACCGTGACGGTCGGTAAGATTACCGCTGAAGCTGCCATCGTATATTCTATCCTTGCCACAGGAGGGACTGCGTGCCTTAAGAACGGCGGCAGTGCAGCCAAAGCTTCCGGCACGCTCGAGTGCGGCAGCAGCTCCGTCAGAATAATTCTTAGTAACGTCTTTACCATCTCGCATAAGAACGCGATCCCCTACCCTCTCGCTGGGAGTTCTGGGCGTAGGCAGTCCACCGTCCACCTCGGGACAGATAGGAATAAGCAGGTATTTCTCGCGAAGCCCGGTAACGTCGGTATTAGGCTTACCGGCTCCGTCGTAGCGACAGCAAACACCAAGCAGGCATGCACTTACAAGAATGGCAGGTTTTTTCATATTATGACGTTTCCTTTCAAATCAGTTCTTTTTTTACTCTTTCAAGATCCCCCGCACCCATAAGGACGATCGTCCCATCGGTGTGAAGATCTATATGCTTGATTATTTTTTCCTCGGAGCAATAGGTCGCCTTAACACCTATTGCCTTAGCAAGATTCTGCGACGTTACCCCATCAACAGGCTGCTCTCTGGCGGCAAAAATATCGCAGAGAATTATATGATCGGCAAGTGAGAGCGAGGCGACGAAATCACGCCAAAGTGCCTTGGTTCTCGAATAAGTATGCGGTCTGAAAACCACCGTTATCGGTCGGCGGGTAAGAGATTTCAGAGCGTTTATCGCGGCAGCTATCTCGGTGGGGTGATGTGCATAATCGTAATATATCGGTCGACCAAAGCGATTGCCGATAAGCTCCAACCTTCTGGATATTCCTCCATAGGAGGCTATGGCAGTAGCAACCGTATCCACGTCAATGCCGTACTCAAGGGCGGTGACGATGGCGGCAGTGGCGTTTTGGACATTATATACGCCCGGAACACTCATTTCAAAGCTACCGATCTCACTGCCAAGCCTTGACAGAGTGAATCTGAATCCTACCTCCAGAAAGGAGGTGATGCTATACTGATAGTCATTATGCTCTCCACTACCGAAGCTGACGGTACGACAAGGAAGCATTTGCTTTATTTCCCTGAGATTTTGGTCATCACCGTTGATCACTGCAAAATCAGTGGCTCTGCCAAGGGCGGACGCAAAGGAAGCCTTCAGCGAGTCGATATCCTCAAAATAGTCGGTGTGATCAAGCTCTATATTAAGTCCCAGGGCGACCGTGGGCGAGAAATGAAGAAAAGAGTCACGATACTCGCAGGCCTCGTAGATCATAAGCCCTACGCCGCCCATACGAAGCGGATCGCCAATCGTCAGGTCTGCCCCCGATAGAGTGGTTGGATTTGCTCCTGCGTGGCTGAGAATACAGTCAAGCATGGCTGTCGTGCTGCTCTTACCGTGAGAGCCGGAAATACCGATACGCCTACGGTATCCTCGCATAACGGCACCAAGGTATTCGGCACGGCTGACTGTCGGAATATTAAGCCGCCGAGCCTCAAGCAGCTCGGGGTTATCCTCCGAAATAGCGTGACTGTATACCACCAGCGAGGCAGAGCGTACCGTTTCTGCAAAATGACCGATACACACCGAAATGCCAAGCAAGGACAGGTCGCGTGTACGATCGCTTTCCTCCCTGTCGCTGCCCGTGACCCTTATCCCAAGGGCCGCCGTTAGTCGTGCAAGTGAGTACATAGACACACCGCCAATACCGATAAAATGAACCTCTCCCCCGCCCTCTTTTAAAAAATCAGCAAGGTCGGGATGAGAGTGAATATTCACGCGTTTCGTTTTTTTATTCATCATTTTCCCCTCTGTATACCGTTTTATAATTAAAAAACAGTTAAAAATGCAAAAAAATTACAATTCGTTCAAAAAAAGATAATTGTTTTTTTGAATAATTTTAATTTTTATACTGTATAATATTACCATAGTATTCAGAGAGTACGTTCCACGTGCCTTTTCAGGCGAATAACATTGGTATTCTAAGATATTAAGTATACAGTAGAGGAAGGATCTAACTTATGCAGGTAACGGACATTAAAATCAGAAAATTTTTCGACGAGGGACCTATGAAGGCTATCGTTTCGGTAACCTTCGACGACTGTCTTGCGGTTCACGATATTAAGGTGATCTACGCACGTGACAGATACTTTATCGTTATGCCCTCCAGAAAGAATCCCGACGGCAGCTACCGTGACATCGTTCATCCCATCAACGCAGACTTCAGAGCTGCACTTGAGGAGGCTGTGATCGATGCTTATCACGTTCAGCTGGTTGCTGCCGAGCATGATGCACAGGCGGACGAGGACACCGTTGTAATCTGACGGTAGTTTTGGGCGACTAGGGGCTGCAGAAATGCAGCCTCTTTTTATTTTTAAGCGTTCGCCTTAGCCGCTGATGAAACGGGGAAGGTGTAGAAATAAAAAACACAGGGCGGCTATATCCAGCCGCCCCATCGTTATCTTAATATGTAATTTATGCGTTTTCCTCTGCTGCAGGCTCAGCCTCATCAGCCTTAGCCTTCTTCTTAGGAGCGTCGCCGCCAAGAGCCTTCTGCTTCTCAACCATATTCTTCTGATCGCGGAGCATCTGTCTCTGAGCTGCAAGAGCTTCCTTCTGAAGAGCGAGAGTAGCACTCTGCTTCTCAGCAACGTCGTTCTGAGTATCGAGGGTCTTAGCATTGCCGGCGTTGATAGCCTGCTGTGCTGCAAGAACCTCCTTCTGTGCTGCGATAGCACCCTTAAGAGCCTCATCAATGGAAGCCTGGTTCTCAGCGAGAGTACGCTGTGCCTCAACCATAGCCTGCTGCCCCTCAACGAGTGCCTGCTGGCTCTCAAGAAGACCCTTCTGCTGATCTGCAAGAGCATTCTGCTCTGCAACAACGGTAGCCTGATCCTGATTGATAACTCTCTGAGTAACCTGAATACCCTTCTGCTCACGAGAGGTCTGACGCTGCATATCGTTGGTCTGCTTCATCATATCGTTAGCGGCATTCTGCTTAGCAGCGATCTCTGCACAACGTGCACCGAGTGCCTCAACGGTATCGGAAAGAGCCTTAAGGCTTTCCATAACTGCAGCAAGCTTATCAAGAAGAGCCTGCTCATCCTCAACGATAGTGCCCTCAAGGTTAGCGATCTCACCGGATGCGTAGGATACGCCCTGAGGAGCGGTAGTAGCGGGAATATTAACGGGATGCTCGTTAACGAACTTCTCAATTCTCTTATCAAAGGCAGCAACAAACTTCTGCATAGTTGCCTCAAGTGCCTTCTCAAGCATAGGAGACACGTCGATGGATACGGGAGCAATATTAGGTGTCTGCTCCTTAGCCTCGGGTGCGGGCTGCTGAGGGGGATAGGAATAGGGCATAGGCATGGGTACGGGAATGTACTGGGGATACTGATATGCAGGTGCTGCATATGCGGGAGCGGGAGCGGGTGCTGCCTGCTGGGGTGCCTGTGCGGGATTGGGTGCAACGTTTGCTACGGGAATCTCGGGAATTGCCATGGGTGTTTCTGCCTCCTCTTCATCTGACGTGAAATAATTATCTGTTTCTAATTCTGCTTGTGTATCAATGATACGGGATAAAACCGACTCGCTGTACTTATCATAGGCGTCCATAACCTTGCCGGACTTTCTGCCCTTATAAATAGCGGCGATCTCAGCATAGCCTTCTCTTACGGTTTCGAGAAGCTGCTTGATCTGTGCCTCGCTCTCAGCGAAGGAATTAAGTGCAGCGGTAAGCTCGTCATTAGCATCGTCAAGCTTAGATGCATTTTTAGTAGACTCACGCTTGTCGTATGCGGCCTGTGCCGATTCAACACGGCGTTTCGCCTTCTTTACGTCCTTGGCAACCGACTTAAAGTAGGTAAGCTCATCGGAAACACGCTTTTTATCTTCGTTCAGACTTTCACGCAGTGCCGCGGCCTGTTCTCTCTTTTCGCCGTCAAACATCTCGAGGAAATCACGCATAGTCAATACCTCTCTTTTCCGTATAGCGGAATAGTATACAAATTTTATTACACAATAATTATAACAAATAAAAATTTAAAAGTCAATAGGTATGCGTATTTTTTTAATATTTACGCAAAATTATAAAGTTTTATGGTCAAAAAGTGTCAAAAAAAGCAAAAAGCCCGCATAAATCGGTAGACTTATGCGGGTTTTTTAAGTAAAAATTATGATTAATTTGCCGCCTTTACGATAGCGGTAAATTTGTCGGTCTTAAGAGATGCTCCGCCGATAAGGCCGCCGTCTACGTTAACCTTGGCAAGAAGCTCCTTAGCGTTGCCATCATTCATAGAGCCACCGTACTGAATAGTAGTGCTCTCGGCAACCTCACTGCCGTAGATCTCAGCAAGGGTCTTACGGATCACGCCGCAGGTTTCGTCAGCCTGCTCAGGAGTTGCAGTAAGGCCGGTTCCGATCGCCCAAACGGGCTCGTAAGCAATGATAACATTCTTCATTTCCTCGGCAGAAACGCCCAAAAGGTCAAGTTTAGTTTGCATTGCGACCACTTCATCGGTGATTCCGTTAAGTCTTTCGTCCTTAACCTCACCAAGACAAAGTATAACCTTTAAGCCTGCTGCAAGGGCTGCCTTGGTACGAAGATTAACGGTTGCATCGGTCTCGCCGAAGTACTGACGACGCTCGGAATGGCCAATTACAACGTACTCGGTACCGATCTCAAGGAGCATTTTTGCACTGATCTCACCGGTGTATGCACCGCTCTCTGCAAAGTGCACGTTCTCTGCACCGATCTTAATGTTAGTTCCCTTCGCCGCCTCAACCGCGGTAGCGATATCAACGTAGGGAACGCAAAGCACAATGTCGCACTTATCAAGTCCTGCTACCATAGGAGCAAGCTCCTCGATAAACGCCTTAGTCTGTGCAGGCGTCATATTCATTTTCCAGTTGCCTGCGATTACTGTTTTTCTCATTTTAAATTTCTCTTTCCGAATTGATAGTTATGATATTGACAATGGATTTTTCATTGACAATGGAATTTTTGAGCAGAAAGCGTTCTTCGCACGCCGAAGGCGTAGTCTTACCTACGTCGAGCTGACGTGTCACGAGCGTCTATGTCGAAAACTGCTTGTCAATAAGCATTGACAATGGAATTTTTGAGTAGAAAGCGTTCTTCGCACGCCGAAGGCGTAGTCTTACCTACGTCGAGCTGGCGTG
>JAZSEC010000037.1:0-18200 GCA_045531485.1 Eubacteriales bacterium
TACGGTCAGCCTGGACAGCCTTACGGTCAGCCCGGTCAGCCCTACGGTCAGCCCACTGAACCTGCTCCCAAGCCTAAGAAGAAAAAGACCGGTCTTATTATCGGTATCGTAGCGGTTGTAATTCTTTTTATCATTATTGCAAGCGGTGGCGGTCACAAGCACGAGTGGAGTGAATGGAAGACCAGCGGTTCTGTTTCCTGTACCTCCGATCACGTTGAATATCGTGTATGCTCCGACTGTGACGAAAGAGAAGAGAAGACGGTTGCTGCTTCCGGTCACTCTATGTCTCACGGTGCGTGTGAGAAGTGTGACTACGTTTCCGACGGCTTTGCTGCACTTGCTTGGTACGTTCGTAACAACGGCGAATACTCCGAAGGTGACTACTATCTCGCTAAGAATGTTCCCGGTGAGACCGATATGTACTTCTTCATCTACACCGACTCTGCTGCATCCACTCTTAGATTCGATTTGCTTACATATTATGAAGAATCCGAATCCTTCGTAACCATCGATGTTATAAAGGGTGCATCTACCCTTGAGGTAGCTATGATCTACGAGTACGCAGGCTCTAAGCATTATGGCTTCGGCGAGATCTATCCCGGAACCTTCAACAGCGACACCAAGTACATCTACGATTTCACATATTCCGGACCTTATTCCTCGCTTTCCAGCAATATCAAGAACCTTCTTGCTACCGAGGTAAGCGTGCTTCTTTCGGGAGTTGAGCTTATGATCAACGAAACCGATTGTAACGTTACTCTTGCTGATCTGGGCTTCAGATCCTTTAATTAATTTTTAAAGCTCAACTAAATAAAAAAGTCCAAGCCACATGGCTTGGACTTTTTTATTTTGCTTTATACGTCAAGCTGAACGATCTGGCTCACGGTTTCTCTGTATACCGCAACGTAGCTTTCTCCGTCCCGAAGCATAACTACGGGGGGCCTTGGAATTCTGTTGTAGTTTGAAGCCATTGAATAATGGTACGCACCGGTAGTCAGACAGGCAAGCAGGTCGCCACGCTGAACGTCGGTCGGCATTGGCACGTTCTCCTGGAGAATATCGCCACTCTCACAGCATCTGCCAACGATAGAGCAGCTTTCTCTTTCAATACCCTCGTCGTCGAAAACGGGTAATATCGTATATGGCGAGCCGTAAAGGGCGAACCTTGGGTTATCTGTCATACCTCCGTCAACCGAAACGTAGGTCTTATAGCCGGGAATACGCTTTACCGTACCTACGGTGTATAGGGTCAGTCCCGCATCCGCAACGATAGATCTGCCCGGCTCAAGTGAAATTCGAGGCAGGGGGATTCCCAGATGCTCGGCCTCCTTTTTCATAGCCTCTGCGACGGTGAGGATAGTTTCCTTAATATTAAGTATGGGCTGACTCTCGATATACCTTACACCAAGGCCGCCTCCAATGTCAAGATCACGGCAAATAAATCCAAGCTCATGCTCCATATCACTGACAAATTTAAGCATTACCTTAGAGGTAGCAAGGTATACGTCAGCGTCGAATATCTGAGAGCCAACGTGACAGTGGAAGCCCATCAGCTCAAGATTCTCAAATGTTAGTGCAAGTGAGGTTATTGCCTTAGCTTGTCCGGTTTCGATCGCCGACCCAAACTTGGAATCCACCTTTCCGGTAGCAACAGCCGCGTAGGTGTGGGGATCTATGCCGGGGGTAATACGCAGCATTATCTTCTGCTTTACATTATGCCTTGCCGCTATTTCATCAATAGCGAAAAGCTCCTCCACGTTATCCACTACAAAGTAGCCTACGCCGTGAAGTATGGCAAACTCTATATCCTTATTTGTCTTGTTGTTCGAATGGAAATATGCGTTTTCAAGAGGAAAGTCGGTAAGGGCTGCGGTGTAGATCTCGCCTGTAGATACCACGTCAACGCCAAGGCCTTCTTCCTTCATAATGCGGTAAAGCTGCTTGAAGGATGCCGCCTTAGATGCGTACATAACTCTGGCATCCTCACCGAATCCCTCGCGTACTGCGTCAAGGTATACGCGGCAGTTGTGGCGGATCCTTGCCTCGTCATAGAGGTAAAGCGGCGTTCCGTACTGTCTTGCAAGGCTTGAGAGAGGCATATCTGCAAAGCATAGCTCACCCTCAGCATTCCTCTTCAGATTATCGCATATCATTTCTTTGTTTTTAATAATCGTCATTTTTGTTTCCTAATTCAATCTGAAATCCTTACAGCAGGTGCGATCGCAATTCCTCAGGGCTCATCTGTGAAAGATCCGCCGGGCAAACGTCAAGCACCGTCTTACACCCTACGTCGCCGCGACCGTGCATTCTGTATATCGCTCTTGCATAGGCCATAAGCACGCTGGCGGTAAACTCGGGGTTAGAGTCGAGTCTTAGACGGAACTCAACAGTATGGGTGTTCTCTGCGTTAAAGCCGCTGACACCGTTTCTGATAACGCTACCACCGTGGGGAAGTCCTCTGTGATTATTCAGAAGCTCCTCCTCGCTGATGAAGGTAACGGTGGTGTCATAGTCGGCAAAGTAGTTGGGCATCTGCTTGATCTCACGCTCAATTCGTTCAAGATCCGCACCGTCCTCAGCCACCACGTAGCACTCTCTCTTGTGCTTTTCACGGGTGGAAAGCTCGGGGCATTCGCCCCCTCTTACACGGTGGAGAGCCTCATCGACGGGAACGGTATACTGTCTTGCATCCACAACTCCGTCAAGTCGTCTTATAGCATCCGAGTGACCTTGGCTGACTCCACGTCCCCAGAAGGTGAAATCCTTGCCATTTGGCAATACTGCCTCGGAATATGTCCTTAAAATCGAGAATAATCCCGGATCCCATCCTCCGCTGATAAGTGCTATATGACCGTTTTCTCTTGCTGCCTTATCCACTCTTTCGTAATGCTCGGGTATTTTAGCGTGGGTGTCAAATGAGTCTACAACGTTAAAATCCTTTGCCAGAGTCGGCGTCATTTCAGGCAGATCGGTGGCACTTCCGCCACAGATTATCAGCACGTCTATTTCATTCTTGAACTCGGTTATTCTGTCGGCAGAAAAAACGGGAATACCGCTGACCGTCTTAACGCTGCTCGGATCACGTCTTGTAAACACGCCGACGAGAGTAACGTCCGAATGTGCGAGTGCGGCACACTCAACGCCCCTGCCTAAGTTTCCGTAACCGTAAATGCCTATTTTCATAAAAACTCTCTTTTCTACTGCTTCGTTGCGGTGGCTCTGTCGCTTTGACATAGCATGCTCTTCATATCGTAAAGACCCTCGTCCATATTGACAAGAAATGCTGCTGCTGCGATAGCTCCTTCGGCAAACAGGGCACGGTTATGTGCCTCGTGCTTCAGGGTGATCGTCTGACTTGCCGTTCCGATAATAACCTCGTGCTCGCCTACGGTGTTGCCCATTCTGATAGAATGTATGCCTATCTCATGAGGACTACGCTTACCCTGACCGCTTCTGCCGACATTGGAGTAAAGCTCAGGGCGTACCTCACTGATGGCGTTGGCTAGCATAAGTGCGGTGCCGCTCGGTGCATCAACCTTACGGTTGTGATGCTTTTCTATAATCTCTATCTCTGCCTCGGGGAATGCCGCCGCCGTGGTTTTCGCCAGCTCGATAAGCAGAGCGATCCCAAGAGACATATTGCCCGAATAGAACAGAGGTATCCTCTCGGAAGCTTTATGAATAAGGGCGATCTCCTCCTCGGTGTGTCCGGTAGTGCATAGCACTAGGGGAAGGCCACGCTCGATGGCAAAATCAAGTAGAGCCTCGGTCACGCTATGATGAGAAAAGTCGATTATACAGTCAACCGCAGAGGTGTCTGTAATCTCTTCAAGGCTTCCGTAGATCTCTCCGTCACCGCAGGGGTCAACGCCAAAGGCAAGTGTGGCAGAGCGATAATTCTCCTCACACAGTCGCTTTACCTCACGACCCATATATCCGCATATACCGTTAAGTAAAATGTTCATACTAAATCCTTTAAATAAGATTTTCTTTCTTCATAAGAGCCATCAGATTTGCCTCGTGATCGGGCTCCATGGTGGTAAGGGGAAGCCTTACGTAGTTCTCGCAATAGCCCATCGCCGCTACCGCCGCCTTTATGGGAATCGGATTGACCTCGCAGAAGAGTGCGTTGATAAGGGGCAAAAGCTCAAGCTGAGCACGTCTTGCCTCATCCACTCTGCCTTCCATATAATCTACGCACATCTTTTGAGTCGCCGCGGGCATAATGTTAGACAGCACCGAGATAACACCTACGCCGCCAAGCGACAGGATGGGAATGATCTGATCGTCGTTGCCCGAATATACGTCAAGCTTATCGCCCACGAGAGCACAAAGCTCGGCAACCTGGGAAATATTGCCCGACGCCTCCTTGATACCAACGATGTTGGGATGATCTGCAAGAGCCGCTACCGACTGGGGAAGAAGATTACATCCGCTTCTAGAGGGCACGTTATATAGAATGCAGGGCTTTGTAGACGCGTCAGCAATAGCCTTGAAGGACTCGATAAGACCTCTTTGTGTCGCCTTGTTATAGTAGGGCGTTACCAGCAGCATAGCATCTGCACCAACCTCGCAGGAGAACTTAGTCAGCTCGATAGCGTATGCCGTATCGTTAGAACCGGTGCCTGCGATTACGGGAACTCTGCCCGCAACCTGATCCACGCAGAATTTAATAGCATCCTTATGCTCCTTGTCGGAGAGGGTAGAGCCCTCGCCTGTGGTACCGACAGCAACGATTGCGGCGATGCCCTCGGATATCTGCCATTCAATAAGCCTTGCGAACTGCTTGTAGTCTATTCCGTCTTTGGTGAGAGGTGTAACGATAGCAGTCGCCGCACCTTTAAATACTGTATTTTTCAATTTGCCTTATCCTCCGCAAACAATAAATTCAAAATAAAAAAGATAGCCGCAAAGCAGCTATCCAACCAAAGACGCAGGATACGTCAAAAGAATGATAGCTCTTCGTATAGCTATAAGGTAATCGAACTCATAAGCCCTACGGCGATGAATTTTCGCGTATTTTTATGGCTTCCGCCTTGTAAAGTCCGCACTTGACTGCGGCAAAATCCAAAAAAATCCATCAAAAATTAATTCGCCGTATGGTGCGAAGCAGTATTAAAGGAATAGATTTTTTCATAGTCGAGCCAAAATTTTCGAGAAATATGCGGATATTTAAGAAAATTTCGGCGATGAATAGGGAGAAATCTGTCCTTTAAAACCTTGTTAGTTTGATTACCTTATAGCTAAGCGACAGCAGCACGGATATTCTCCGTACTGCCAGCCAAGATGCCTGCCACGGCATCCGCTTCGGCACCAACGCCTTCCTCGCACAGCCTCGGCGGCTTTTTGCGTGCGATACTCTTCGTTAAGTGCACCTCTATCTAATGATATAGTATTTTAACACATATATTTATAACTGTCAATACCTTTGCAAAAAAAGGAAATAAATATTTGCCAGAGAGGAGTTGGGGATATTACCCTTTCGAGGAGCTTTTTATTAAAACTAACCTTGACATTTTAAAATATTTATAGTAAAATAGTATTTGTAAAAGTATTGTCCTAAGGAGATAAAAAAGAAATGACAAAGATTGATATATTCTCAGGCTTTCTCGGTGCGGGTAAGACCACACTGATCAAGAAGCTTATTAAAGAGGCTTACGCGGGCGAAAAGGTGGTTCTCATCGAGAACGAGTTTGGCGAGATCGGTATTGACGGGGGTTTCCTTGCCGATGCGGGCATTGAGGTCACCGAGATGAACTCGGGCTGTATCTGTTGCTCGCTGGTTGGCGATTTTTCCAAGGCTCTCGTTAAGGTAATTGAGGAGTATAATCCCGACCGCATTATTATCGAGCCCTCGGGCGTTGGTAAGCTCTCCGACGTTATTCGTGCGGCTAAGACTGCAGAGGACCACGGTGCTACGCTCAACTGCTTTACCACCGTTGCCGACGTTAATAAGTGTAAGATGTATATGAAGAACTTCGGCGAGTTCTATAATGACCAGATCGCCAACGCTTCTGCCATCGTGCTTTCCCATACCCAGAGTGCTAGGGATGAGAAGATTGCCGAGTGCGTTTCTCTCCTTCGTCAGCATAACGCCGATGCGGTTATCGTTACCACCCCCTGGGATGCCCTTGACGGCAAGGAGATCCTGGCGGCCATGGAGCATAAGGATACCCTTGAGGACGCTGTAAAGGCACTTGAGGAGGAGCATAAGCACCACCATCACCATCACCACGATCACGACGATCACGAGTGTGGCTGCCATCATCACGACCACGATCACGACGATCACGAGTGTGGCTGCTATCATCACGACCACGACCACGACGATCACGAGTGTGGCTGCCATCCTCACGACCACGAGCATCACGAGCATCACCACGATCACGGTGAGGGTTGTACCTGTGGCTGTCATGACCATGATCATCACCATCATCACGCAGACGAGGTGTTCACCTCCTTCGGCGAGGAAACAACCAAGAAGTTTAGCATGGAGGAGATCAAGTCTATTCTTGATGAATTCTCCGAATCCGACGATTACGGCATGATCCTTCGTGCAAAGGGTATTGTTGAATGTAAGTGCGGCAAGTGGATACACTTCGACTATATTCCCGGCGAGGCAGATGTTCGCGAGGGAAGTGCGGGCATTATCGGCCGTCTTTGCGTAATCGGTGCAGGAATTGATAAGGAAAAAATAAAGGAACTGTTTGGAATTTAAAATGGAAATACCGGTATATCTTTTCACGGGCTTCCTTGAGAGCGGTAAGACGAGCTTTATTGTCGACACCATGAAGGACCCGAACTTCAATGACGGAAAAAGAAAATATCTTATCATCACCTGCGAGGAGGGCGAGGTAGAGTATTATCCCGATGATCTGGGAGAAAACGTTAGCTTCGCATCCTTTGACGATGAGCAGTCTGTTACTACCGATCGACTCAGTGCAATGCAAAAGCGTGCAGGTGCAGATATTATCGTTATAGAATACAACGGCATGTGGATGCTTGACCGCCTCTACAATGCTCTTCCGCAGAATTTCATGGTCTATCAGGAGATCTTCATCTGCGATAGCACCACCACCCTCGTTTATAATGCCAATATGCGTCAGCTTATGGTAGACAAGCTTACCAGCTGTGAGATGGTGGTATTCAACCGTACTACTACCGATACTGATAAGATGCCTCTTCATAAGCTTGTACGTGGCATCAGCCGTAAGGCAAATATCTGCTATGAGGACGTAGACGGAGAGATTGAGTTTGACAGAATAGAGGATCCCTTGCCTTATGATATTAATGCAGAGGTGATCGACATCAGCGATGATGATTTCGCCTACTTCTACCGCGATCTTACCGAGGATATGCAGAAATATATGGGCAAGACCGTTCGCTTTAAGGGTATCGTAGCCCTTGATCGAGCACTTCCCGGCGGCAATTACGCTATTGGCAGACATATTATGACCTGCTGTGCCGACGATATTGCATATCGCGGTCTGGTTGCCAAGGGTATGTGCGGACTTAAGCTGGCTACTCGCGATTGGGTAATTATTGAGGGTAAGCTTAGCGAGGAGTTCTCCAAAATCTACGGTGGTCGCGGACCCGTTATTACTGTTAAAAAGCTCGAGAGGGCAGAGAAGCCCGTGCAGGAGGTTGCCACCTTCTACTAAAATCCACTAAAGGAGATATCCCATGGCAGAGGATAAAATGTTCATAAAGCTATATTCCGCAGGTGGCGAGGGAATTATCGACTCCGGCTACTATGAGGCTGCACATGTAATGCTGCAAATAACCGCAGGCGACGTGTCGGTTTCCGTTGGCACCGAGGTTACTCTTGCAACAGCAGGCGATTTCGTATACGTTCCACCCACACTCGTATTCAGGGTGGAGTCTGTCGGCGGTCCTGCGTCTATACGTGCTCTCTGCTTTGAGCGTGGGCTCGTTGAGGATAATATGGATAACTTCGACAGCGAGATATTCTATATGTTCTTCGTCCAGTCCTGCACCCGAATCGTCAGCTTTAAGAAGGGCCATCACATCTACGAAAGCCTTAATTACTGTATGACCGAGGCATACGAGGAATATATTTCCAAGGACGTTTGCTACCGCCTTCCCGTTAGGGCACATATCTTCCTGCTCGTGTCGGCTATCCTTCGCTACTATGCAAGCTCCAGGAAGGAGTTCGATCACATGATCTATCATAACGTTATGCGTTTGCGTCCTGTTATCGAGTATCTGACAGAGCATTACGGTGAAAAGACCTATATTGAAACGCTGTCTGATATGGTGGCACTTTCGCCTGACTACTTTACAAAGATGTTTAAGGATTCCATCGGCAAGACGCCTATCGATTACATAAACGGTCTTAAGGTAAACCATTCGCTCAGGCTGCTGACTATGACCGACACCCCCATCAACGAGATCGCCGATCAGGTAGGATTTTCGAACCCTAACTATTTCCATAAGATATTTAAGTCATATATGAACACCAGCCCCCTTGCATACCGCAAGAGTGCGGCAAAATAAATCGCCTGATAAACGGCGAATTCATTTCTGATAATATTAAAGAGACGAGTAAATCACCCGTCTCTTTTTTTAAAAAAAAGCCTTATCGAAAAAAACGTCAGATGCTTAGACAAACAATAAAAAAACGGTTGCTCACCCGAAGGTAAGCAACCGCAGATTATTCATTTTTCGGCTTCAATGCCTCTTAAAAATTTCATAGGAACAAATCAAATTTATTTCCAAAACGATATGATACCAATCTCAGCAACTAAAAGTAAAAAGTACTTATCCATAAACAAAAGGAACGAATCCATTTTAATCTCTAACAAAAGAGAAGGGTATCAAAAACAAACTGTATATTCAGTTTTTTCTGGCTGTTAGCTCAGCCGTGTCAGTTAGAACCTACCGCTATGCACGAAATACTCGCTATCTCGCAGCCTACATAGCGGTAGGCTATAAAGTACACCGGATCTTCAAAATTGTGCATTGGCGTGGCCCTCCTTCATTAGATTTGGTAGAGAGAAACCGATTCTACTTGAGTGAATACATGGTCAGGCTCTTGTCCGACCTCTTTTCCTCTCTCGTCCTTCTGACTTAAATATACCATATATTTTTTGACTTGTCAATAGAAAATGCGAAAAAATATCCAAAAAGTTATTAAAAAATCTTAAGAAAATGTACACAATACACAAAAACAAAATATTTTAAATAAAAATAAAAGCGACGGGATATCCGTCGCTTTTTTGTTTGGCTGATTATTCTTCTGTTGACTCGGGTAGAGCAGGGGTATCGTAGATAACGGTAAGCTCTTCGTCGCCTTTTACAAATCCGGGAGTAACGATAACCTTTTTCACTCCTTCGAGTGAAGGAAGCTCGAACATAGGCTTCATCATAAGTCCTTCGATAATAGAGCGTAAGCCTCTCGCACCCGTTTCTCTCTCAATAGCCAGACGTGCAATAGCACGGTATGCCTCGGACTCGAACTCAAGCTCAATACCGTCAAGGTCAAAGAGCTTTACGTACTGCTTTGAAAGAGAGTTTTTAGGCTCGGAGATGATTCTTACAAGTGCATCCTCGTCAAGATTTTCAAGGGTCACTATAACCGGCAGCCTGCCTACAAGCTCGGGAATAAGACCGTACTTGATTACGTCGTGGGCGATAACGTCCTTGTAAACACCGCGTGCAACCTTCTCACGCCTGGTACGCTTCTCGCTGTTAAAGCCGATCTGCTGGTTGCCCTTACGCTTCTCAATAATAGACTCAATACCTTCAAAGGCACCGCCGCAAATAAAGAGAATGTTCTTGGTGTTGATCTGAATAAATTCCTGATTAGGATGCTTTCTTCCGCCCTGGGGAGGAACGTTCGCCGTAGTACCCTCGAGGATCTTAAGCAACGCCTGCTGTACACCCTCGCCCGATACGTCACGGGTGATAGAACGGTTTTCGCTCTTACGGGTGATCTTATCGATCTCGTCGATATAAATAATGCCGTGCTCGGCACGCTCTACGTCGTAGTCTGCCGCCTGAATAAGACGTAGAAGGATGTTCTCCACGTCCTCACCAACGTAGCCTGCCTCGGTAAGAGTGGTAGCGTCAGCAATGGCAAAGGGAACCTTAAAGCTTTTTGCCAGGGTCTGTGCAAGATATGTTTTACCTACACCGGTGGGACCGAGAAGAAGCACGTTAGACTTTTGGATCTCAACCTCATCATTGGTTACTGCCTCGGTTTTTTTACCATTTTTGGAGATTTTCTCCTTTTCGTCAAGCGAAAGTATTCTCTTGTAGTGATTGTAAACCGCTACCGACAGAGCGAGCTTTGCCTCCTCCTGACCGATAACGTGACTGTCGAGCATAGCCTTGATCTCCTTGGGACGAGGAAGGTTTTCGTAGGTGAGCTCATCCTCGTTTTGATCTGCCTCAAGGCTGGCCATATGCTGCTCAATAAAGTCCGAGCAAAGCTCTATACAGTTATCACAAATATAGGTCTTGCGATCCATGGCAGGGATGAGGAATGCTACCTCATTCTCTGTGCGTCCACAGAAGGCACAGCCACGAAGCTGCTGCTTTGACTTGTCTTCCATTTTAAATTTCCTTCTTAGTGATTACCTTGTCAACGAGGCCATATGCTGCAGCCTCGTCTGCTGTCATAAAGTTATCTCTCTCGGTATCTCTCTCAATGGTTTCAAGAGGCTTACCGGTCTGCTCGGAGAGGAGCTTGTTAAGCTTTTCTCTGATTCTGATAATATGGTCGGCATGGATCTTGATATCCGACGCCTGACCCTTCATACCTCCGAGAGGCTGGTGGATCATTACCTCTGCATTGGGCAGGGCAAATCTCTTACCCTTCGCACCGCTGGAGAGAAGGAATGCACCCATAGATGCCGCCATACCTACGCAGATGGTGGATACGTCGCACTTGATATAGTTCATGGTGTCATAGATCGCCATACCTGCGGAGATAGATCCTCCGGGGCTGTTGATGTAGAGATATATGTCTTTGTCAGGATCCTGTGCCTCGAGGTAGAGCAGCTGTGCAACTACCAGAGAAGCGGTGACGTCATTAACCTCGTCGGCAAGAAAAATAATTCTGTCGTTTAAGAGTCTGGAATAAATATCGTAAGAGCGTTCTCCTCTGGAGGTCTGCTCAACGACAACGGGAACGAGTGCCATAATGCATATCCGCCTTTCTAACTTATTTTTATTCAATAACAGCCGACAGCAAATACCGTCGGCTGTTAATTAGTTTGATTACTCTGCGTCCTCAGCCTTTGTAGCCTTCTTAGCAGTAGTCTTCTTGGTGGTGGTCTTCTTAGCCTTAGGAGCCTCCTCACCCTCGGTCTCAGCCTTCTTG
Organism: Eubacteriales bacterium; assembly: GCA_045531485.1. Classification (GTDB taxonomy): domain Bacteria; phylum Bacillota; class Clostridia; order Oscillospirales; family CAG-272; genus UBA1740. The sequence goes on from JAZSEC010000037.1 coordinate 11,348, forward strand.
GTGGTCTTCTTAGCGGGAGCCTTCTTATCCTTGGGAGCACCGATCTTAGCGTTCTCGCGAACGAGCTTGAGTGCCTTACCTACAAGGAGGTCAGCGTTGAGATCCTCTGCAGCGATCATAGCCTTAACCTGATCTGCGGGAACACCGTATGCATCGGAGATTCTCTGGTACTCCTCGTTTGTCTCCTCCTCGGAAACGGTGAGAGCCTCAAGAGAAGCGATCTTCTCAAGAGCAAGTCTTACCTTAACCTGACGCTCTGCCTGAGGACGCATCTGTGCTCTGAGTGCGTCGAGAGTAAGACCGGTATACTGCATGTAGGTCTTGAGATCAAGGCCGCTCTGACGAAGTCTGGTGTCATAGTCACGAACGAAGTTCTCGGTTTCGGTCTCGAACATAACCTCGGGGATCTCTGCTACGAGCTTCTCCATAAGAGCCTCTGCAAGAGCATTTTCAACCTCGGTCTCCGCCTTCTCTTCGTTTCTCTTTACCATTTTAGCCTTGATGTCTGCCTTATATTCATCGAGAGTATCAAATTCAGAAACATCCTTTGCAAACTCATCGTCAAGGGCAGGGAGCTCCTCTGCCTTGATACCGTTAAGCTTGGTCTTGAAGGTTGCAGCCTTGCCTGCAAGCTCTGCTGCGTGATACTCCTCGGGGAAGGTAACGTTTACGTCAAACTCCTCACCGATGGACTTGCCAACGATCTGCTCCTCGAAACCGGGGATAAACTGACCGCTGCCGAGTGTAAGGTCGTGACCCTCACCCTTGCCGCCTGCAAATGCTACACCGTCAACAAAGCCCTCGTAGTCAATGTTAGCAATATCACCAAGCTGTGCAGCTCTGTCGTTGATCTCAAGAGTTCTTGCGTTTCTCTTTCTTGCATTCTCAACCTCGCCGTCAACGTCAGCATCGGTAACCTCTGCTACCTTCTTCTCAACTGCGATGCCCTTATAGCCGTCGATAGAAACCTCGGGCTTAACGAAGCCAACTGCCTTGAGAACAATATCGCCCTCGTCGGATACGAGATCGAACTGGGGCTGGCCTACGATATCAAGACCTGCCTCCTTTACAGCCTCCTCAAAGGCCTCGGGAATGCAAGCATTAATAGCATCCTCAAACCAGATGCCCTTGCCGTAGTACTTCTCAATAATTGCCTTGGGTGCCTTGCCCTTTCTGAAGCCGGGAATGTTGATAGACTTAACATTCTTTTTGTATGCTTCCATTTCTGCTTTCGCATAAACTTCACGACTTACGGAGAACTCCATTTCAAAACCGGACTTCTCGGTAAGCTCCTTTTTAATAAGGCTCATTTCTTTTCCTCCGAAATGTATATATTTTATTTTTTAATTTACAATTAAGCCATAATATTTTACACCATAAAATCACTTTTGTCAATACCGAACTTAAAGTTTTATGGTCTTTTTTACTAAAAAACAGGGCTCATTTTCGTCTTTTTGACTATTTTAGTCGATTTATCAACTAAGGTTGATCCTTACAGCACCGGCTTAGGCGTGAATTTAAGATAATCCGCCGAGATAATGTGCATGTCAATTCCCTCGTATGAGAAGTGGGGCGGCACGGTGTAATTGCCGTGTATGTGTCCGAAATAAACCCGCTTTATAGAGTATTCCTTCAGCAGATTGATCAATCCCTGCGACGCTTTACCGTTCCAGAATGGAGGGAAGTGCATAAATACGATGATCTCCTTTTCGGGACTTGCTTCCTGCAGCTTCTTTGCCGATGTCAGACTTGCCCTCAGTCTAAGGTTTTCTCGGTTGGTCAGCTTCTCAAAATCGGCGTTTTCCGGTGCATTTGCAGCGTCCTCGTCATTGTACCATCCGCGTGTTCCGGCGATAATATATTTATCGTCCTCGTGTGCGTTATTAAAGAGGAAGGATATGCTGTTTATTCCGCACCTCTCGAAGAAGGCCTCGTGCTTTCGCATGGTGCTCCACCAGAAATCGTGGTTTCCCTTGCCAACAATTTTCTTACCGGGAAGGGAGTCTAAAAATCTGAGATCGCTCTCCGCCTCCTCAAGCGACAGTGCCCAGGACACGTCGCCGGGTATTACCACGGTATCTTCCTCGGTGATAAGATGCCGCCAGTTGTTTTCAATTCTTAACATGTAGTCTGCCCAGGATTTTCCAAAGACTTCCATGGATTTATCGGTTTTGTCAAAGGTAGACAGGTGCAGATCGGCTATGGTGTACAGCGACATAAAATCATCCTTTCTCGGTTTAAAATCACCGCGTTTTGTATAAAAAAGCTCTGTCAGTCAATAATAAATCTGCCGCTATATCAGGGCAAAATACGACAGAAAAGAGGAACCAAAATGGAACACAAGAAGTTGACTAACGATTGTAAGTGCGATGCCTCGAAGCATATCAAGGGCATCAAGTGTGACGTAAGAAATTGCGTCTATCACGCAGACCAGAACGGCTGCTATGCGGGATGCATCTCGGTAGGTCCCAGAGAGGCAGATTGCTCTGCTCATACCAACTGTGCAACCTTCAAGCCCAGAGAGTGCTGATCAGCCTTTAGCGAAGTCAAATACTGCCTCTGCCATATTGGACTTATCCTTGCCTAAAATTGCGGTGTGGATAGGCTCCTTGGAGATGGCGTCTAATAGAGGAGTGGGGATCTCAACCCCGGTAAGATCTCTCAGCATAGCGGGTGCATCCAGATCATTTTCGGGCTTATTGCCTGTCAGAGAGAGAAGCACGTCGCCTGCAAATTTATAGGCAGATGCAGTGGAAACGACCAGCATTGCCGAGGTCGTCTCGTAGTCGCTCATATATCGCTCCGCTGCGGAAAGTGCAACGGCGGTATGGGTGTCTATGAGGCGATTTTCGCAAGTAAAGGTTCTCTTAATCGTGCTGCTGCAATCCTCTTCGTCGGTAAAGTAGCCGATAAAATCCTCCGAAATCAGCTTAAGCTCTTCCTTTGTTATGGAATATCTGCCACTTTTGTTTAGCTTGTGCATAAGTGCGGCACATCTCTCACTACCGAGAAGCAGATAGAGAAGTCTTTCAAGATTAGAGGAAATAAGTATGTCCATAGAGGGGGACATGGTTGCGTGGAAGCTGCGATTTCTGTCGTAAACTCCCTTGGATAGGAAGTCGGTGAGAACGTTGTTTTTGTTAGATGCACAAACGAGTCTTCCAATAGGCAGACCCATTCGCTTTGCAATATAGCAGGCAAAAATATTGCCGAAATTACCCGTGGGAACGCAAACGTCCAGGCGTTCTCCAAGGGCAAGCTTACCGCTCTTGTACATATCGCAGTAGGCTGAAATATAATAAACTATCTGAGGCACCAGTCTGCCCCAGTTGATGGAATTTGCACTGGAAAGAAATACGCCTGCCTCGTCAAGCCTTTTTGCAATATCTCCGTCAGAGAATATCTGCTTTACGCCGGTCTGTGCATCGTCAAAATTACCGTTAATTCCGGCAACGCTGACGTTTTTGCCCTCCTGGGTCTGCATCTGCCTTTTTTGCACCTGGCTTACGCCGTCAACGGGGTAAAATACCTGGATACCGGTGCCTGCAACGTCGCGGTAGCCCTCAAGTGCCGCTTTTCCGGTATCACCGGAGGTGGCAACGAGAATAAGGGCGGTACGCTCCTCGCCGCACTTTCTTAATGCTCGGACGAAAAGCCTTGGCATGAGCTGAAGAGCCATATCCTTGAAGGCACAGGTCGGGCCGTGCCAGAGCTCAAGCATATATTTTCTTCCCGAAAGCTCGGTTATAGGGGCAGGGGAGGGAGTAAATCTGCTGCTCGAATATGCCGCCTCTGCATCGGAAAGCAGCTCGTCATAGCTGTAATCCGTAAGGAAGAGTGACAGAACCTCGGCTGCTCGCTCGGGGTAGGACAGAGACGAAAGCTTATTTATAAATTCAAGGTCGATAGAGGGAATGCTCTCGGGCATAAACAGACCGCCATCACTTGCCAGGCCGGTCTTTATTGCGTATGCCGAGTCAACACCACCTGGGTGTGCTCCTCTTGTGCTTATGTATTTCATAAAACGGATCCTTCTTTTTTTCGCTGGTAATAGTATTTGGAATCGAAGGCGGTGTTCTTGTCGAAGGCAGATTCGATATGCTTTATCTCCTTCACCCGACCAAGCCTTCCACCATCCTCGGTATATACCTCAATTACGTCAAGACGGAGTCTTGTATTTGGCTGATTGTGACTGATATAGTAATTTGCCGCCTTTATGATCTTCCTTTGTTTTTCAGGAGTAACGGAGGAGGCAGGTCTTGCCTCCTTGTATCCGAGATGCTTGACGTTTCTCGTCTTAACCTCGATAAAGGCGGTTACATCACCCTTACTTGCAATAATATCTATCTCGGCACCAAGAGCGGTGTAATTTCTCTTAAGGATTTTATATCCGTTTTTGCGAAGATGCTTTGCCGCCGCACGCTCGCCGAGATTACCGATCAGCCTTCTCGGTGTTAGAATATCAAGTATTTTCATTTGTCGAGAAATTTAAGGAAGCTTTTGCGGTAGATGGGGGCAGGGCCATATTGTCTTACCGCATCCATGTGATCCTTCGTGGGATATCCCTTATGCTTTGCAATACCGTATTCGGGATAGGCACGGTCAAGCTCTATGCATTGACGGTCACGCGTAACCTTTGCAAGAATAGAGGCAGCAGCAATGGAATAGCTTTTTGCATCACCCTTTACCACCGTTTCGGTGGGGATAGCGAAGCCTCTGGAGCAGTTTCCGTCGATAAGAGCAAAATCAGCCTTTACAGGCAGAGCCTCCACGGCTCTTCTCATAGCCAGCATAGAGGCGTTAAGTATATTTATTTCATCAATTTCCTCAGGACTTGCCTCGGCGATAGCGTAAGCTATTGCCTTTTCCTTAATAACCTCAAAGAGAGCCTCACGCTTTTTTTCGGTCAGCTTCTTCGAGTCGTTCAGTCCCTCTATTTCAAGGCCGAGAGGCAGAATTACTGCTGCCGCTACTACCGGGCCGCACAGCGGGCCTCGTCCTGCCTCGTCAAGTCCGCAGACGGCAGAATAGCCCTCCGCGTAGCGTCTTTCTTCATATTCAAAGCTAGGCATAGTTTTTCTCCAAAATCATCTGTCCTTCGGCAGCTCAAGGGTGATCCTGCCAATCTTACCGCCGCGGAACTCGTCCAGCAGCACATCTGCACATCTTTTGTGATTTACCTCGCCGCCACTTATAAGGAAGCCACGCTTCCTGCCAACCAGCTCGAAAAGATCGTAGGAATCAAGTCCGTCGGTCTCCTCCTCGGTCAGCTTGTATCTGGCCATAAACATATCCGGGGCGACTCTCATAAGCCTTGAGCAGAGTATCATAGCGATCTCCTCGGTGTCTAGGATCTGATCTCTGATAGCTCCGGTCATAGCTAGGTTTTCGCCAACCGTCTGATCCTCGAATTTAGGCCAGAGAACGCCGGGCATATCAAGAAGGTCAAAGCCGATCTTGGTGGGTACCCACTGCTTGTCCACGGTAACACCGGGGCGGTCCTCGACTCTGGCTTTTTTATTACCGGCGATCCTGTTGATCAGCGATGATTTGCCCACGTTGGGAATACCGACTATCATAGCCTTAAGCTTTCTGCCATCCATGCCTTTGAGGTGATAGCGTTCCAGCTTCTCAGCCATAACCTCACGCACCGCTTCTGCGAGTGCGTCAATACCGGCACCGGTGGTGGAGTCGATAACGACAACACGCTCTCCGCGTTTTGCATATTCCTCCACCCACAGACGTGTTTTGTTAGGATCCGCCAGGGTGGACTTTGTAAATACGGTAACCTTCGGTTTGCCGTTGATAAGCGAATTAATTTCGGGATTTTTTGAGCTGTAGGGGATTCTGGCGTCCAGAAGCTCGATTATTATATCTACCTCGGACAAACATTCACGCATCATGCGTTTGGTTTTGGCCATGTGCCCGGGGAACCACTGTATTGGATTAGTTGCCATTGCTTTTTCCTTTTAAATTTTCTTGCGTTGTATCAGTCAACCGCTCCGAATCCATCGAAGGGGAAAAATCTGAATAAAACCTTGCCAAGAATAGTATCGATCTTAATTGGGCCGACGTCAAAGTGACGGGAGTCGGTGGAGTGATAACGGTTATCACCCATTACGAATATCTCGTCCTCGCCAAGGGTTATGGGGGAAAGATCGTGGACGTCTGCGTCCTTAGTGTTTAGGGTATATTCCTCGGGGAGCAGCTCGCCGTTAATGTATACAAGCACGTTTCCGTTTTCATCCACGTCGACGCTAACCGTTTCGCCGGGCAGACCGATAACACGCTTTACCACCGCACGCTTAAGGAAGGTTGAGTAGTCCTCAAATACGACGATATCGCCACGCTCGGGGCTGTAGAACAGATCGGAAATGATCAGATGATCGCCATCTCTCAGGGTATTGTTCATAGAATTGCCCTCAACCACCGAGTGCTTGAAAACAAAGGAGGTGAGTAGCACGACTATAGTCAGCACAAATACGAACATCTCGGCTATATCGAATACCCAATCAATAGCTCTCGGCTTATCGGGGTTATATTCTTTCTCAATAGGCTCATCATCTGAGGGGGTAGGAGCCTGTGGCTGCTTACTTTCCGGGTCAAAGCTGATAGAAAGCTGGAAGTCATCCTCGAAACCGCCTTCACCAAGGTCAAAATCAGGTGCTGTCTCAACTGGTGCGTTATCTAAAAGCTCGATGTCCTCGTCGTCAAGCGATTCGTATTCTGTGGGCTCAAGGGTGATCTGCTCATCCCAATCCTCCTTTTTCTCCTCTACCTTCTCACGCTCAGACTTTTTTGACTTTTTTTTCTGCGTTTGCTTCTTGGGCTGGGGAGCGAGGTATTCTTCTTC
>JAZSEC010000082.1:0-11440 GCA_045531485.1 Eubacteriales bacterium
ACCATTCTTTATTCATAAATTAGCACCTCGCTAAATTCTTATTTAACTCTTCGACCTATTCAAATTTATCGATTAGTTCCTAACCCTTTAAGTACTCATCAATCGCCTTTGCGGCGACCTTGCCTGCACCCATAGCGGAAATTACGGTTGCGGCACCGGTTACGGCATCGCCGCCTGCGTAAACACCCGCCTTGGTGGTGGCACCGTTCTCGGTGACGATAATACCACCCCAACGGTTGACCTCAAGGCCTGCGGTGGTGGACTTGATAAGAGGATTCGGCGAAGTGCCTATCGCCATAATTACGGTATCCACATCGAGAGTGAATTCGCTATCGGGAATCTCTACGGGACGACGTCTGCCACGTTCATCGGGCTCGCCAAGCTCCATACGGATGCATCTCATTCCGACAACCGATCCGTTTTTATGATCTCGAGGATCGTCCGGATTATTATAGCCGAGTATCTCGGTAGGATTGCAAAGCAGACGGAACTCGATTCCCTCCTCCTCTGCATGCTCGACCTCCTCACGCCTTGCGGGAAGCTCGGTCATAGAGCGTCTGTAGACTATATACACCTTCTCTGCACCGAGGCGAAGAGCAGTTCTTGCCGCATCCATAGCCACGTTGCCGCCGCCTACAACTGCAACCTTGCCACCCTTCATTATAGGTGTTTCGGGGTTATCAAGATATGCCTTCATAAGATTTGATCTGGTGAGATATTCATTGGCAGAATACACACCCTTCAGTGCCTCGCCGGATATACCCATAAAGTTTGGAAGGCCGGCACCCGAACCGATAAACACAGCCTCGTATCCCATATCGAATAGCTCGTCTACGGTAAGGGTCTTGCCAATGATAACGTTAGTAACAAGCTCGACGCCCATTTTTATAAGGGTATCGACCTCTTTTTTTACGATCGCCTTCGGCAGACGGAACTCGGGAATACCGTAAACAAGCACACCGCCCGCGGTATGAAGTGCCTCGTAAACCGTAACAGAGTATCCAAGCTTTGCAAGATCACCCGCACAGCTAAGTCCCGATGGGCCTGATCCGACGATAGCGACTTTTTTGCCGTTTTTCGGCAGACATTCAGGCGTCTTATCACTGTGAGCATTATGCCAATCCGCAACAAATCTCTCCAGTCTGCCGATGCCGACGGGCTCGCCCTTAATACCCCTTACGCAAAGCTGCTCGCACTGAGTTTCCTGAGGACATACTCTGCCGCATACAGCAGGAAGCGAGGAGCTTTTCGCAATTATCTGATAGGCCGCCTCAAAGTCGCCATCCTTGATTTTTCCGATAAACTCGGGGATGTGAATATTAACGGGGCAACCGTTAACGCAGGGCATATTTTTACAGTTAAGGCATCTGAGAGCCTCGTCTATTGCCACAGCATCCTCGTAGCCAAGGGCAACCTCATCAAAATTATGAGCACGAGTCCCAGGATCCTGGGTAGGCATTTCATTTTTCTTAAGTGACATATTTGCTTTAGACATGATCGGCCTCTCCCTTCTTAAAGAGATTGCAGGTTGACTCGTAGGCGTGTCTTTCAAAATCGCGATATGCCGAAGAACGCATCATAGCCTCGTGAAAGTCCACCTGATAGCCGTTGAAATCGGGGCCGTCAACGCAAGCGAACTTAGTTACACGCTTGCCGTCCACGTTAAGAGTAAGTCGGCATCCGCCACACATACCCGTGCCGTCGATCATAATGGGATTCATAGACACGTCGCAGGGAATGCCGGTGGGACGGGTAGCCTCAACAACAAATTTCATCATAATAAGCGGTCCGATGGAGATAACCTTATCAAATCTACCCTCGGAGAGCATTTCCTTCAGAGGCAGAGTCACATTACCCTGTCTACCGTAAGAGCCATCGTCGGTCATCACGGTAAGAGCGTCCGAGCAAGCCTTGAATTCATCCTCAAGAATCACAAGATCCTTACCTCTGAAGCCGATAATTGAGGTAACGTGTGCCCCCTTTTCCTTCAAGGCCTGTGCAATCGGAAGTGCGATGGCACATCCAACGCCACCGCCAACGATACAAACTCTATTAAGTCCGTCAAGATCGGTGGGAACTCCAAGAGGACCGGCAAAGTCCTCAATATACTCGCCCTCGGCCTTTTCGGAAAGCTTCTTGGTAGTAGCACCTACTATCTGAAATATTATCCTTACGGTGCCAAGCGTTCTGTCATAGCCCGCAACGGTAAGAGGAATTCTCTCACCTTCACCGTCTACGCGGAGAATAACAAACTGACCCGCAAGAGCCTTTCTTGCAACCAGCGGTGCCTCTATATCCATTAAAACAACTGTAGGATTTAGCTGTTTTTTGTAAACAATTCTGTACATTTTGCCTCTTTCTCGCTTGCTTTTTAGTCAAGGAAAGCGATTTGTCAAATAAAAAATTATCGTTTTTTGCAACGAATTATTATAGCTTAGGAAATTTAGTTTCGTTGTCAAGGTATCTTTCTGCATAGTAAAGAACATCGTTGATAGCGTACACCTCACGTCCGTTTGTCAAGGTGTGAAGAGCGTCAGATATTGCCGAGGCGATCCTGTTCAGATGCTCGATAAGCCTATCGTATTGCTCGTCATACCACTCAACGTTCTCAAGCCGTGACTTCAGATGCTGAAATTCCTCAATCTGTTTTTTATAGGTTGCGATTATAGTGTTTTTTTCGCTTTCTAAGCTACTTATGCTTATTTTTACGTCGCTATTCATACTTCTTTTCCCAATGCATTATTCCGTTCTGATCGGTTATTCTGCCGTCTGGCATGGGTTTAACTCTATATCCCAGGGTCTTCATCCTATTAATAAATTCTCTGCCACCCAGTCTATGCAGATTAACTCCCGGCATTTTAAAGGCTAATAATCCATCAATTGCCTTAATAAATGCCTCTGCCTCACTATCGTTTATTATAGCTCCTTCGGATCTGTTCTCAGGAACTACTGAGCCGTTTTTTTTAGTTGACGAGGCAGGCTCACCATGTCTTGGATTAGCAAAGATATGTGTAGGAGTAACGGAGCCATGCCTATTCTTTATGATGAACACTCCGTCGGCATACAGATCCCTTTCTATCTCTGAAGGAACCATTTCATATAGCTCGCTGGCATTAATAAAGGTTTCGCTAAATGCCGAGGCGAAGCTCTTCATAGCCTGGCAAATCATAGGTAGCGAACGAACCTCATTCTTTACGGAGGTAAGATCTTCCTTGGCAGCCGCCTCTGATTGTGAGGCCTCCTTCCTTACCATCGACTCAAGCTGAGCCAGACGGGAAAGAATATCGCGAAGCCTTGATATAGCCCTGTCACATCCTTTGACATAGCTATCGATTTTGTTGTTCTGCTCTCTGATCTGTCTGTTTGCTTCCTCGATCTGATTGACACGCTGACGGTATGCGTTCATAATAGCCTGACGCTGCTCGGCAGATGCCTTATCGGGTACAGATGGAGGAGATGGCGGTGTAAGCTCTTGACTTCTCTTGCTTTCGGCAGCAGATCTTTTGCTCTCTACCGCGTCGATCATTGCCCTTACCTCTGCCATATAGCTATTTATTCTGCTGATAGACGCTCCGGCAAAGGAGGAAAATGAGGATATTTCCGTTTCAAGAGCTCCGGAAAGCTCGGCAAGGCCGCTTGCACTGTCGGAAAGCTTCTTCTCGTATTTAAGAGAATCCTTGTAGGCAAAATCCATGCTGTCGATATTAAAGCTTACGTCATTCATTGCAGTTCACCAAGCTCCTTTACTAGTCTTTTTGCTTCGTCAAGCAGCTTTTCGCCCTGCACACAAATACCGTCTATCCTACAATAGCCTCTCTCGAGATCGGACTTTGCGTCATTACATTTTTTAATTATATTATTGGCAGAGGAAGAATAGGATGTTGAAATGCTAATTGCACTGTCAGAGGCACTGTGACCTACTCTGTCATCCATATTTTCTCTGATATATCTGCTTAAGTATTCGATATCCCCGACCACCTCGGTGGATATGCTATCCTCTGTCGCTACCTTGCCGTGAAAGGCATATAAAGAACTAACTGACATCTTATTTTACGTCTACCTCATTTGCTCTCTGAAGCTGATCTGCCAATATTAAAACATGCTCGGCAATCTCGTCAAAGCTGTCGGTTTCCTTAATAATGACCTCGTTTACACCATGGATAACCTCGGTAAAATCGTCATACTGTCTACCACTCCAATGCTGATACATCTCCTCGTGGGTGGACGAGAGCTTTCTCATATCTTCCTTCAGGTTATATGCGTATTCTTTTATATCCTTCGATACCCTTCTAAGCTCATCGGGTATTGAACTCTTAATAATCGGATTCATTATTTTCTCCTCTTACATATTGAGATATTTGATATACTCTTCAGTCATGTCGGTGAGCCTTCTTATCGACACATCTATAGACTCGATAAGTTCAAGCTCTGCGGAGGCTATCTTCTCCTCTGTCTCGATAGTTTTATCGTACTGGCTGTCGTTCCAATACTCATGGACGCCCTTGATAATTCTATCAAAATCGGCAAGATCCTCCTCCATTTTTCTCTTAAAATCCGAGAGATAATCAATATACCACTCTATTCTATCGACGTTAATCTGATATTGCTCGTAATCCATATTTTTTCCTTTCAAACAGGAAGCGTATTTAGTTTAATAATGTACTTTGATTAATAAAAAATAACTTCCGCCTTATTGTCGTGCCTGAGATTTGATTTTTTGCTTTTGAATCTATCGGGAATTCTGATCGTCTTAAGCTTCTTGCAGCCATCGAAGGGATAGCTTGCATCTCCGGAAATAAGACTTTGCAACGTGCTTGGCAGATCGATTTCCTCAAGCGATTCACATCTGAAAAACGCATAGGCTCTGATGTGCGTTACACCCTCGGGCACAACGATCTTTTTCAGCGACGTGCTGCATCCAAGGGCGAAATAACCGATCTCCAAAACGCCTTTAGGAATAACAAGCTCGGTTTCCTTCTTTCCTGATGCATAACGCAGCAGTGTCCTGCCGTCCTTGGTGTAAAGACTGCCGTCAATAGACTTAAACGCAGCGTTTTCCTCATCTACAATGAAGCTTGTACAGGAGGAGCAGGATGGAAATGCATTGGCATTAATTTTCTTAATTGTCTTCGGAATCCTTACGCTCTCATATTTGTTAGCATAATCTCCAAATGCATATTCGGCGATCTCGGTCACGGGAGTTTCCTTGTAAAGCTCGGGAATTACTATATTCCTATTCTTTCCATTGTATCCACACACGCAATAGCTCTTACCCTTCTTCAAGAATTTTAGGCCCTGGGTAAATTCTCTCTGGCGAGCGTATTCCTCTGCCCTTCTGCGTTCCTCAGCCGCAGCCTTATCGCGTGCAAGCTGTTCAAGCTTTCTCGTATATAACGTATCCGAAAATGCATTCTTGCCGCAACGAACGCCATCGGGAGCGGTAGCATCAAGCTGAACGCAACCGGAAAATGCCTCCTGCTCGATAATACGAAGAGTGGAGGGGAAATTGATCTTTTCAAGATCAACGCAGCCTGCAAAGGCACGTACACCAATCTTAATAAGTCCCTCGGGCAGAGTTACCTCAATTACGCTGCTATGCAGGAAAGCACCGTCATCAATAAGCTGTACGCAATCGGGTACGTTGATAATAAGCTCGGCATTGTTTTTTATCCTTTTGATAACGAACATTCCGTTAGAAAGACGGTCATACTCAAATGCCGAAAGCAAATTGGTATAGAACTGCTCCTGTGCCTCGCTCTCAAGAGCCGAGAAATCAAAGCTGCCAATGGAGGAGCCGACCTCGGCATTTGCCTCAGAAGCTAAGTCAAACTCAACCCTTTCGCCACATTCGGGACAAAAGACAGAATCGGCGGGCATTTTCGCTCCGCATTCGGTGCAAAAGCACTCCTGTGCCGCATTTTCTTCCTCATATTTTTTTATATTGAATCCACATTTGCGACAAAACTTTGCCGTATCTATTAGTTCCGCTTTACATTCAGGACAGATCTTCATCTTGTTGCTCCTTTTAAAAATCAAATAGGATAGAACTACATTCTTTAATTAATAATTTCGGCTGGGCAACCGTAAAATTTATATTTGTATCTTGGGGGATAAAGACCCGCAGGCAGCTTTATCCTTTTAAGGTATCTACAGTTAGAAAAATCGTTAGAGTTGCCACCGGTAATGGTTACGTCTGCAACCGAGTTCGGAATAGAATAATAGTAACCCGTATTCTCTATAACCTCGGAAGTCGTAGAATTCCACAGATCATGCTTGTAGTTTATACATTGGCCTGCGGTGATATTGGGACCGCCGTGAGTGCTGTATAAACGATCAGGGCTATAGCGACTACCGAAAATATAGCCAAAATGCTGTTTCTCGTATGTTCCGGGACTTCTATTCGTTCCCACGAAGGGAAGAACCATTTTAACTAGATTATTACAGTCTGCGAAAGCACCGCCCTCGATGGTTTCAACCGAATCCGGAACAACGATCGACGTAAGAGCGGTACAGCTGCCGAATGCGTTTCTCTTTATTTCCTTAAGTGAGCTTGGAAGCCTTACGTCAGCTAATGCCGTGCATCCCAAAAAAGCATAGCAACCTATCGATGTAATATGGCCGGGAATCGTTATGCTTCTAATTGAGGGACATCTCGAAAACATACCGTCACTAATGGTATTCATGGAAGCGGATAAATGAATCTCCGAAAGGCTCTGACAATTTGCAAAGGCATTCGGGCCTATGCTGGTAACCGAGTCCGGAATAGTAATGCCGGTAATAGCATTATATCCTGAAAATGAGGCCTCACCAATTCTGGTCACACCGTCATCTATGGTGATAGTGCCAAGCCTTGTACACTTACAAAATAACGCCTCAGTGCCCGGTCTATAACCCACGTCAGGCGTGTTAATACAAACCTTGGCCTCCGTCAGATTCTCGCAGGTGGAGAAGGCTCCTCCGCCTATTTTCTCAACGGTGCTTGGAATATTAACGTAAGAAAGCGACGAGCAGTTCTCAAATACGTAGTTTCCGATATCCTTTATGTTTGACGGAATGTAAAGGTTATTAAGAGATGTGCACCAGGAGAATGCCCTCTCGCCTAGCGTTCTAACCGAAGCGGAGAAGGATACCCTTGTAATAGATTTAATACCTCTGAAGGTGTAGGGATAAACGTTGCTTATCGAAGAGGGGATAAATAATTCGGTAACGAGCTCGTTATTTAAATAGAGGTTCTTATTTACCGATGCGTTCATCAGCTCTTGAAGTCCGGAGATTCTGCACCAATCTGCAATATCCGAAATATATATTTCCGAAATGTCGCCGCATCCTGCAAAGGCATGCTGGTTTATAAGCGTTACGCTCTTAGGAATAACCACGCTTCTAAGCTTAGAGCAACAATAAAACACCGACGCTCTTATCTGGGTTAAGCCCTCGGGCAAAGCAACGCTTTCAAGCTCGCGACAGTCGTTAAAGGCTCCCTCGTATATCTCCTCCACGGTGGACGGAATGGTGACGGTTTTCATATATCTGCATCCTGCGAAGGCGTTTTTACCGATAACGGTAACGCCCTCGGGAATGGTAACCGATGATATGGTTTCGTTGCCCTTGAACGCCTCGTCAAAAATCTCGGTAATGCCGTTGGGAATGACGACCGTGCGGGATTTTCCCGTATATTTTACAAGAACTCCGCCTTCGATCTGAAGGCCTATCTGCTCAATCAGCTGATTCTTTGCCTCGGATTCAAGAGCCGAGAAATCAAAGCTGCCAAAGGATGAGGATGCTCCACCTCCGATATTCAGATGCTCACTGACGTTAGTGCCGCATTCGGGACAGAAGGTGCCCTCCTCGATCTCGGTGCCACACTCGGGGCAAAAATATTTTTTATTTTTTTCGCCTGCCTCGTACTCACTGATGTTAAAACCGCAGTGTACGCAGAACTTGGCTGTGTCCTTTACGGTCGCATGACACTTGGGACAGCTTTTCATAATAAATCTCCTATATCAACAATACTTTTTAAATAATCCTCGTCATACTCATAGGGGAGGAAGAGGGATACCGCGTTTTTGTTACAAAGAACGTGCAGACGTCTGTCAATACCGTGCTTAGTAATTTTAGCAAGCAGCTTTCTGCCGTTGGGACCCGAGCCTGCAGGCATACGCTCCAGGCAGCTGCGAAGGAAGGCGGTGGGGTCGGAATACTCATCCTGCAAGTCACCCGGGAAAATGATCGCATCGGTCATATACTCATCAAGACCGCGGGGTCTTATGGGCTTTTCAAGCTGAATTACAAAGTTGATCAGGGCCTTCTTTCCGCGTGAGATAAGATCGATCAGTCGCTCTCCCCTTCTGTCTCTATCCTGGAATAGCACGCCGGCCTGAGAGATCACAACGAGAATAGGATAAAGCTTAGTGCTTCTGTCGGTTATTCTCTTCACTATCAGCTCACTGATATCGTCGTACATTCGGTCGAAATTGCCATTCGGATCGTATACCATCCTTAACGGCGACCAGATGCCTGACACACGCTTGATGACCGTAGACTGATCTCTGTAATTGACGTCGTCATTACAGTCAACGTAATATACGGTGGGAGCATCTATATCACGGGACAGAACAAGCGTATCCTTGATAAGCGAGGCCTCCATAAGCTTGGTATCCGAATATCTACCGAACAGGAAGAGCACGTTATTATTGTTATTAAAGGTATACTCAAGAGGAGAGTTAAACAGATCTCTCTTGCCGAGGCGGACTCTGATGCTCCAATCCTTAGTATAATTTCTGATAGCTATTTTTTGTGCGTTGGGAGCGTCGCTCTCATCTCTTACGGTGTAAGGAACGTCCTCCTCGCAGAAAATACGAGTTGCAGAAACGACGTTCTGAAGCTGCATGCGGTGATCGGGATACTTATTGCAGGCCCTCTTTATACGCTCCTCAAGTGCCTCGCTCTCATCCGAAAAGGCGATAGTGGCAAGGCTGATATTCTTATTGCTTTCAAGCAGACAAAGGCCCGGGCCGAGTTCGCTCTGCCTTTTTTCAGCCAATTCGATAAGATTGCCTGCATTTTCGTTGGAGGCAAACTCAACTCTGTTTCCGACCTGAGGAATAATGCTTCTCACGTCTATGGGGAAGCGAATGGAGGAAAGGACAAGGCTGATGCCGAACGAACGGCCAAGGTAGGCAAATTCCACCAGCTTATCAACAGCCTCGCGGTCGTTTTTCACCAGCTCATAGAACTCGTCTATGATAATAACACATCTTGTAAGAGGCCTTTGGGCAGTGAGATTATACTTATAAATATTGCCGTCGGTACCTATCAGCATACGTCTGCGTTCCATCTCGGCGTTGAGGTAATCCAGCACGTCGTTTGCCCTGGATACCTGATCTCCGGTAACGATATTTTTAAGATGAGGCAGATTCTGCTTTTTAAAGATAAGGAAATCGTCTTTTGCCATAAGGATCATGTGCAGCTCGACCTCGTCGGGAGAATAGAGATTACACATTGAAAGAACGAGGGTGTTTAAAAAGGCGGTTTTACCCGAGCCGGATGAACCGATAACCGCCAGATGAGCAAGGGTGGTGCTGGCATCTAAGCTTACGTTTACAAGCTTCGTGCCCTGCTTACCCACGGGAATGGAAAGCACTCTGGAATAGTCTACTCTTCTGTCACTGGATGCAAAATCCTCCGCAGGCAGAATGCTCTCAAGATACATAAGCTGCTTTTCATTTCCGCCCTTCGCCTGACTGAAGGCGGACATAAGCCTTGAAATATTATATCCCCTGCCACGGATATCTGCATGGTATTTTTTATTGTCCTTAATAAGATACGCACCGTCGGACTTTATCTTAAAATCGGCAATATTGTCGGTGATATCGTCGGTTTTAGGCAGTCTGCTTCTGAAACATCTGGACTCCTCGTCGTCCATAACGCTTTCCACAAGCATAACGTAAACGCCAGCCTTTTTACCGTTTTTGAAAATGCCGATCAGATCGTCCGCCGCACCCTCATATCTGTAAGGATATCCGCTCAGCAAAACGAAAATAAGCGGGATGGGATTGTCGGGGTTGCTTCTGTTAAAGCTGAGAACGTCCTTATAGGGTGACGGGCCTATATTATTCATAAGCCTGTCGTTGATTATTCTGTTAAGATTCGAGAGAGCTTCTCTGATATCCGTATCGGAATTCTTTACGTAGCTGTTATTATCGCTATCGAAGAACATAGCGTTGTTTTCGCTTTTGAGTATTCCCGCAAAGGATGTTATCTTAGCGGAGGAACGGCTATCGCAAAGCATTATTCTTTTATTGAAGGTGGGATATGCGAACAAAAATTGAATAGCGGTGTTTACCGAGCAGGCCGAAAGGCTGCTATCGTCAATATCGTCGTTTTCAGCCTTGATAACGAAAATACCGTCCTTATGTAAATCCCAATCCAAGGAGGAAACCATAACATCCTCCCCTGACCCGCTGAATACTCCGTCGGCGGCATAGGATTCATAGCCCACGGGAAGAGATATCTCGGTTACAAGCTCACTCTCCATCTCCCTCTCGTCGCCGAGAAACACCCTGCGGCAGAGGCTGTCGCTGCTTCTTTTCATCTCAGCAAGGAGAAGGTCAAACTCCTCCTTAGTATGACAGATACGACGAAGATTGGATTTAAGCGACCGGATTCTGTCCTCGTAATTAGCCATTTCCATAGAAACAGCCTGCTTTTTAAGGGTGTCTATGGAAGAAAAAATCTCAATTACCGTATTATAGCGAATGACAAATTCACGCAAATTGACGCTTACGTTAGACTTCTTGATAACGGCAGAAAGGAAATTAAGGCTTTCATTTCCCGCCTTCATAGCTACATCGCAGGCGTTTATGGGCGTAAAGCTACACGTAGGAATATCTGTTCCCAGGCGGAGCTTGTTATTGGATAAGCTTACCGTTGCTCGGTACAAATTACAAAGGATCTCAACGGTCGGCTTGATGCGAGAGATGTATCCGCCAAGCTCTCTTTTAAGGTTGGAATACTGCGAAAGATACCTTCTCTCCAGCTCCTGCTCCTTAGCGTAAAGCCCCTTTTCCAGCGTTGAAATCTCGCCCGAAATTCTATAATATTCGCTTATCTTTTCTGTCAAGATGCTCATAATATCTACTCCTGCACGTATGCATTACCGCTTGATTTTGCGTGTTAAAGCTTTAATATATTTTTAATTATACAGCATGCAGAAATAATTGTCAAGTATTACGATGGGCAATCCAAAAGTTTTAGACAAGCAAAAAGAGCGGTCTGACTAAGTCAAACCGCCCTGTTTTTTGGCTTCCCCTCGAGGTAGCGAAGCGGCATTTTGGTAGTGAATTGCGTTAATAACGCAAGAGCCAAAATGTGCCCGAGCCGCAGCGAGAAGCTCCTGCGTAGCAGGTGATGAGGTGATCCTAAAGAAGATTAACGAGATAAC
>JAZSEC010000008.1:0-21950 GCA_045531485.1 Eubacteriales bacterium
AACTCCGGCAAAGCCGAAGAACGCGAGAGCAACAATAGAAGCGGCAATAAGTGTGATGGGAACACCGCGGAACGCCTTAGGTGACGGGCAGTTCTCGATTCTTGAGCGAACGCCTGCGAAAAGAAGCATCGCAAGGAGGAATCCGAGACCAACGCCGAGCGAGGATATCATAGCCTCTAGGAAGTTGTATCCGTCGGTGATGTTGTTGATAGTAACGCCGAGAACGGCGCAGTTCGTTGTAATAAGAGGGAGATATACGCCGAGCGATTTATAGAGCGAGGGGATATACTTCTTAAGAATGATCTCAACGAACTGAACGAGTGCCGCAATAACAAGGATGAACACGATGGTCTGGAGATATTCAAGCTTGAATGCCTCAAGAACGTATTTCTGAATAGGATAGGTAACGGCGGTAGCTACCAGCATAACGAAGGTAACTGCGATACCCATACCGCTTGCCTGGTCGATCTTCTTGGATACGCCGAGGAAGGGGCAGATACCTGTGGTCTGCTGAAGAACGTAGTTATTCGCAAACACGCCTACAAGTATGATATAAAGCAACATTTTGATATCCATTTACGCACCCTCCTTTTCGGTCTTATTTTCTACAAGAGTGTTATTCTCACTTGCGGAGATGAGCTCTGCATTCTCAGAGCAGGAAACTCTGCCGCAGATGGAAGCGGAGGGACAGCCCTCGCAGGAGAAGTTCTTTCTCTTCTCAGAGCCTGCCTTAGGACCGATCTTGTTGATGATTGCAATAAGAATACCGTAAACAAGGAAGCCGCCGGGAGCCTGAGTAAGAAGAGGAATGTTGTAATCACAGAGAACGGGGATCTTGATGTCCTCAAGGCCGAGAGCACTGAGGTTGATCATACCGGTACCGAATACCTCTCTGAGAATAGCCATTGCAAGAAGGGCTACGAGGAAGCCGATACCCATGCCAAGACCGTCGAGAGCAGAATCAAGAGGGCCGTTCTTTCTCGCGTACATCTCTGCTCTACCGAGAATGATACAGTTTACAACGATAAGAGCAAGCCATGTACCGAGAAGTGTGTAGATATCAGGCAGGAATGCCTGAAGAAGCATCTGAACGATAGTTACGAATCCCGCGATAACTACGATGTAGCAGGGGATACGAACGGTGTCGGGAATTATCTTTCTGAGAAGAGAGATAATCACGTTGGAGCAGATAAGAACCAGAGTTGCCGCAATACCCATGGAGATAGCGGAAACGATGCTGGTGGAAACTGCAAGTACAGGACAGGTACCAAGAACGAGAACGAGAACGGGGTTCTCTGCAATAATGCCCTTGAGCACGATCCAAAGCTTACTATTCTTATTCATTTGCGGCACCTCCTTCAACAATGATTGTATAAGCGTTAAATGCGTTATTAACCGCTTCCTTATAGGCACTGGAGCTTAAGGTACAGCCTGCAACGATGCTTACGTTACCTGCCTCGGTCTTATCCTTGCCTACAAAGTTAGTGTTGTACTTACCGTCAACGAGAAGATCACCAACGAAGTCGATGGTCTCGCTGTGAGATACGGTAACGATATCAACGAGCTTGCCGTCGGCAGAAACGGTGAGGCAAAGACGGATGTATTCGCCATTACCCTGAGTATAGCCGTCCATATCACCCTTGATACCGTAGCCCTCGCCGTTCACGTTAATTACGTAAACACCGTTATCGTTAACCTTAACGGAGGTAACCAGGCTGCTGATGCCCTCGAAGGTGGAGAGATCAACCTCGGTAAATACGCTGCCGTTTACGAGAGAAATAACGTTATCAACGGTTGCCTTGCCCTCATCGCTGATCTCGGTAAGGTAATTACCCTCGGAATCGAAGGCAACGTATTCCTTGCCAACAACGCAAACGTAGCCGGCACCGTTATCAGCCTTATAGAGATTCTTGATAGAAAGCTCGTCGTTGGAGTAGATCTGACCCTCGCTGTCGATAACGGAAACGAGAGTGAACTTGCCCTCAGCTGCGGGAAGAGTATCTGCAACGATCTCCTCTTCAGAACGGAGGTCTGCAGAGCCGCCGCCGAGAATGGTAGCAGCGTTGATAGCATCAACAACTGCACTGCGATAAGCAGAAGATGTAAGAGTAGAGCCTGCAACGGTATTAACAGCCTTTACACCGTCAATGTCTTTATCAAGGAAGTTTTCGCCGTAGCTCTTCTCAACACCGTTGGTTTCCTTGGACTCGATGCAGGTAGCACCGGTTACAACGCCCTCGGAGGAAACACCTACGATAATGATCATGCCGTTATCATAGCCCTTAACCTCGAGCTTGATAGCATAACCCATGCCGCTGGTCTCACGCTTTGCTTCCTTAACGCTGGCGGGAAGCTGGTGACCTGTAAGATCAACGTTTTCAAAGCCTGCAGCACCGGGCATTACTGCCTCGTATGCCTGATTTGCCGCACCCTCAAGTCTTTCTGCAATGATAGGAGCGGTAATGCTGTTAACAACAGCAAGAATAGTACCGAATACGACACAGATCGCAACAAGCACGATCACGTCCTTTAAAGACTTCTTTACGTTCATGCCTTTTTACCTCCCTTTCCGAAAGCTCTGGGCTTAGTCCATTTTTCAATATAGGGGGAGAGAATGTTCATGAAGAGGATCGCGAAGGAAACTCCCTCGGGATAGTTACCGTACATTCTGATAAGGAAGGTGATAAGACCGCAGCCAAATGCGAATATCATCTTACCTACACGGGTAATGGGAGTGGTAACGTAATCGGTTGCCATAAATACAGCACCGAATACGAGGCCGCCGCCGAGAACGTGGTAGAGTGCTACGTTAACGTCACCGGTTACGATGAGTGCGAGAACGAATACGGTTGCGATCATAATAAGAGGAAGCTCAAGGTTGATAACCTTGCGGACAACGAGATAAACGAAGCCGAGAAGGAGAGCAACGATACAAGCCTCGCCGATCGCACCGCCTCTGCATCCGAGAAGCATATCAAGGAGAGAGGGAAGCTCATCGCCACCGTTCTTAAGCACCTCAAGAGGAGTTGCACCGGCAACGAGATCGGGATCACTGGTGATAAGGGGACGGCTACCGCCTGCAAGAGTAGAGCTGAAACAAACGAGAAGGAATACTCTACCGGTGACAGCGGGGTTAGCAAAGTTGCAGCCAAGACCGCCGAAGAGGCACTTAACTACGATAATTGCGAACACCGAGCCGATAACGCACTGCCAAACGGGTGCGTCAGCATGAAGGCTGAGGCCGAGGATAAGACCGGTTACGATAGCGGAAAGATCGAATACGGTCTGTTCCTTTTTAACAATAAGGTTAAAGAGGAACTCAGAAACAACCGCGGTTACTACGCAGGTAGCAACAACGAGCAGAGCACGGATGCCGTAAAGCACGATGCCCGCTACGAGTGCGGGAATGAGAGCGATGATAACGTCCAGCATTACGCGGGGAGTATCATGACTCGTCTTAATGTGGGGGGAGGATGAAACTATAAGCTTATTCATTTTTCACTGTACCTCCTTACTTTTTCTCTGCTGCCAACGCCTGACGAAGTGCGTTTTTAGCAAGCTTATTATTTTCTACGAGAGGACGGCGAGAGGGACATACGTAAGAGCAGCAGCCACAGTCGATGCAGCTAAGCACGTTTTCGCTCTTAAGCATAGCGGTTCTCTCATCCTTGCTGTCAAGACCCATAGCCTTAACGAAGGCGGTGGGATTAAGTCCCATAGGACAGTGAGCAACACACTTACCGCAATGGATACAGGGATACTGCTTCTTGGGAAGAGAATCCTGCTTGTTAAGTGCGATAATAGCATTGGTGTTCTTATAAATAGGAGCATCAAGATCGAATGCGGCAATACCCATCATAGGACCGCCGTACAGAACCTTGCCAAGATCCTCAAAATCGGTGTCACAGAACGCGAGTATATCGCGAAGGCTGGTACCGATGGGAGCGGTAACGTTCTTGGGGGACTTAACCGCAGAGCCGTCAACGGTAACGGTTCTCCAAACGTAAGGAATACCGGTAGCAAGATAATGTGCAAAGAATGCAACGGAGGTAACGTTGAACATTACGCATCCAACGTCGGAGGGGAGCTGACCGTCGGGGACGATTCTGCCGAGAAGATTGTAGATAAGGGTCTTCTCTGCTCCCTGAGGATAGGTGGAGGGGAGAACCTCTACGGAAACCTTAGGATTGTCCTTGAAGATCTCTCTCATAGCCTCGATAGCTCTGGGCTTATTCTTCTCGATGGCGATAATGATCTTCTGAGGACCGGGGATATATTCCTCAATAATTCTGACACCGGTTGCAACGTTCTCGGCACCATCAATCATAGTGCGGTTGTCGATAGTGATGTAGGGCTCGCACTCTGCACCGTTGATGATAATGGTGTCAATGTTCTTGTTGATGGCATTCTCAAGCTTGTTAGCTGTGGGGAAGCCTGCACCGCCAAGACCTACAAGACCACTCTCACGGATCGCCTGACAGAGATCCTCGGGGCTTCTCACCACGGGAGGCTGGATAGAGGGATCCATAGTCATCTCACCGTCAGACTCAATGGTAATTGCCTGACAGGTCTTACCGTTAGAGAGGAGGAAATCGCCAACCTTCTTAACGGTTCCGGATACAGGGGAGTGAATAGCAGCACTAACCTTGCCATCTGCCTCTGCAACCTTGGTTCCAACACAGACCTTGTCGTTAATCTTAACGACAGGAATAGCAGGTGCACCGATGTACTGGGACATAGGCAGAACAACTACGGCGGGCGTAGGGATTCTGGAATCCTTCATCTCAGCGGTATGCTTTCTGTGAGGAAGCTTCAATTTTCCTAATTTAAACATTCGCTTTTCTCCATTCTGCCGCGTATGCGGCGACTTTTGAATTTGTATAATATTTTGATAAAAAAATAACAAAAATATTTAAAATTATACATCTTAACCATAATAGCATAACTTAACTTAAAAGTCAAGTAAAGAAAGGACAAATTAACCCTTTATTAACCATAAAAACGGTTATTTTTGTTCAAATTAAGCAAAAATACGCCGAAAAATAAATAACCCACGGCAAAGGCCGTGGGCATATTACGTATCCTCAGGACAAAAATCCAAATATGATATCACCGAAAAGAAGTCCGGTAACGGCGAACATAACGCCGAAGATCGCAACGATTATAGATGCGAGGGAAATCTTGTCAAAGTAACCGAGATTCTTTCTCGAAACAACGGCACATACAACCGATGCGACCGCAAGAACAAGACTCACCCAGGAGAAGTAGGTGAGAAGGACGGAAAGCACCGAAAGGGCAAGGGATACAACAGACCAGGTGCGTCTGTGATGCTTATCCTTGATCACGTTTTTGTATGCATATTGCTGCTCGCTGTTCTCTGTTTCCGAGTGGACGGTGGTCTGCTCGTCATACTCTCTGCTCATTACAATTCTCCTTTTTGTTTTTTTCTATTTTAGCATACTTTTTCAAAATAATCAATGCTTTGTGAAAAAAAGTTGATATTTTGTAAATTCAACAAATTTTACTTTGTACCGAATAGTTTACAGCAAAACGCCAAATAATTAGATAAAAAGCGAAAAAATAGTGCAAAATGTAAAATATAGTTAGCATATTAGGAGAAAAAATGAATTCTGAAGCTAAAAAAGAACTGATAAAAAAGCACTCGCCCGGATCAAGTATTGTAAAAAATTCTTTACTTGCATTCTTCTTCGGCGGACTGATCTGTACACTGGGAGAGCTGCTGCTGATGCTGTATACCTATCTTGGTGCAGATGAAAAAATGTCAGGAATTCTCGTTACCGTTACCCTGATTTTTGTCGCAGGGCTGCTGACCGGCCTTGGAATTTTCGACAAGATCGCCCGTTATGCAGGTGCTGGCACCTTAGTGCCTGTAACCGGCTTTTCCAACGCGGTGGTGTCCCAGGCTATGGATGCAAAAAGCGAGGGATACGTCATGGGAGTCGGTGCCAAGATCTTCACCGTAGCAGGCCCGGTCATTATTTACGGTCTGCTAAGCGGCTTCGTTTACGGAGTGATCTATTACCTTTACGGTCTTGTGGAGGGGGTTATCTGATGGGCAGAATTACAAGACTCAGAACGCCTGTACATTTCAGAAGCTGGGCGGCAGTGGGAGGATACGAGGAAAGGCGTGGACCGCTGGGAGAAAAATTCGACTTCTGCGATGACACCGATAAATTCGGTCAAAACACCTGGGAAATAGCCGAGGCTGAAATGGGACGGGTCGCACTTAATACCTCTCTCTCAAAGGCAGGACTTTCCCACAGCGACGTGGAGCTGCTGGTAGCGGGAGATCTACAGAATCAGTGCGTTGCCTCATCTACGGGTCTGTCAAGCTTCGGTATTCCCTTCCTTGGGGTATACGGAGCCTGCTCCACCTGTACGGAGTCGATTATGACCCTCGCCTCATATATTGATTCCTCCTCCGATATGAAAATGGGTGCGGCGGTCACGACCTCTCACAATTCGGCAGCCGAAAGGCAGTTCAGAACTCCTATCGAATACGGCGGACAGAGAGCACCCACTGCACAGTGGACCTCTACGGCGGCAGGAGCCTTTATCCTGGAGCGAGGCAGAGGCGAGGTGGAGATTGCCGAATATATGCCGGGTAGAATTGTCGACGGCTCTACCTCCGACGGAGCAAATATGGGCGGTGCTATGGCATTTGCCGCCTTTGATACCCTAGGGGCATATCTTACCGAATCGGGCGAGGATATAAGAAATATCGACTGTATCGTCACGGGAGATCTGGGAAGGGTCGGGTCGGATATTCTCAGGGAGCTGATGGCAAAGGAATTTCCCGGCAGCGAGCGGCTTCACACCGACTGCGGACTTTTGCTATATGATTTCAAGACCCAGGACGTGCATAGCGGTGCATCGGGCTGCGGAACCTCTGCCTCGGTGCTGGCGTGTCATTTTCTTCCTTTATTAAAGGAGGGTGTGCTTGGGGATATTTTGTTTATGTCAACGGGTGCGTTGATGAGTCCGTCAAGTCTGCTCCAGGGGGAGAGCATCTATGGAATCGCACCGCTGATAAGACTGAAATCAAGAAAGGAAAAGAAAAAATGAGTACCGTGTATCAGCTGATCTTAACCTTCGTATCGGGTGGAATTATATGCCTTATTGCCCAGCTGCTGATAGATCTGACCAGGCTTACACCTGCCAGAATACTGGTTCTATACGTGTCGCTGGGAGTGCTGATTTTTGCCGTGGGAGCCTTCGAGCCAATGAAAAAAATCTTCAGCTCAGGCGTCAGTGTACCCCTTATCGGCTTCGGTGCAAATATAGCAAAGGGCGTGCGTGAAGCGGTGGAAAAGGAGGGTCTGATAGGTGCTATTACAGGTGGTCTGACCTCCTCCTCGGCTGGTATTACCGCCGCCCTGCTCTGCGGTCTTTTTGCCTCTGTTTTATTCAAGACCAGGTCTAAGAGAATGTAAACATTTATTTAAAATTTCAAGGTCGCATTTTGTAAATATTTTTTTACAGTTTATCTTGATTTTTCTTTATATATATGTTATAATATAGTGTATTATTATATATAAATGACGGAAAAAGACAGAAAGGAAGATCAAGATGAACGAGCTTTTGGAAATATCAATAGCACTGAAGGAAGAGCTCAGAGCTAAAATAGGCTCTCCGCAATCCTCGTTCGACCTCTGGTTCGGAGATTTTAATCTCACCTCTCTCGACGAAAGCAAGGCTGTGTTCTCCACACCTACTAAGCTGAGAAAGCAGATACTCTCCACCAGGTACATATCGCTTATTAAGGAAGCACTGACCGACGTTATCGGCTTCCCTGTAGAAATAGAAATTTTCTCTCTCGACGTAGACACCGGCTTTAACGCCGGCACCACTCCTCCCACCGAGGATATGGACAGACACTTTGAAAAGGAGTCCCTCGAAAAGAGTGAGCGTAAGGAGAAGAAAATTGAGGAGATACTCAAGAGTGCCTCCGCCGATAAGAAATCGCTCCTTGACGAGTACACCTTCGACAACTTTATTGAGGGCGAGTCCAATAAATTTGCAAAGGCGGTATGCTTTGCGGTAGCGAACGGCATGACCGAGGACTCTAACCCCCTCTTCCTCTACGGTCACTCCGGTCTTGGTAAGACCCACCTTCTCTATGCGATGATGAATCACATGAAGAAGAGAGATCCCAACATAAAGATCGTATACAAGAAGAGCGAAACCTTTATCAACGAGCTGATCGACGCGATCGCGAAGAAATCCACCTCCGAGTTCAAGGAAAAATACCGCTCCGCCGACGTGCTTATGATCGACGATATTCAGTTCATCGCGGGTAAGGAATCCACTCAGGAGGAGTTCTTCCACACCTTCTCTGCTCTCTACGAGGCGGAAAAGGCGATCATTCTCACCTCGGACCGTCCTCCCAAGGAGATCAATCCCCTGATGGACAGACTCCGTACCAGATTTGAGTGGGGACTTATCGCTGACATTCAGCCTCCCTCCTTCGAGCTGAGAACCGCAATTATCAAGAAAAAGTCCGAGGACATGGGACTTAGCGTTCCCTCCGAGCTTATAGATTACATTGCCGAGCGTCTTAACAACAACATAAGACAGATCGAGGGTATACTGAAGAAGCTGTACGCCATTCATTCCTTCACCGGCTCGGACATCACCAAGGAATCTATCGACAACATTATCTCCATCGTGGATCCCGGAAATATTCCCAACGACGCCATGATCGAGAAGATACTTCTGCACGTATCGAGAAAGTACGGCATCTCCGTCGATGATATCAAGTCCAAGAAGAAGACCGACTCTATCGTTGGTGCAAGACATATTGCAATCTATATAATCAGAAAGCTGACCGATCTTTCCCTTAAGGAGATAGGCAAGGTGTTTGGCAGAGATCACTCCACCATCATCTCGTCCATCAATAAGATCGAGCTGAATATCCGCACCGTAAACAACTACGAGGGCGAGATAAACCAGCTTATCAAGGACATCAAGGGTATTTAACTTTGAAAAACGGTCAAGATAAAAATGTGGAAATGTTGAAGGATCGGGGTTGATAAAATATTGACCTGATGTGGAAAAGTATGTTCCTCCTTACACCATTTTCGGAAAATGAGATTTTCTATACCGAATGTTGATAAAATTTCCGCTAAGATCCCAGTAAAATCAAGGCTTTTCGGAAATGTCAACATTTTCCACAGTACCTACTACAACCACACCTACCATTAATATAAATACATTCTCTGTTCTTCGGCCTTCGTCCGAAGGGAAAGGAAACAAATATGAAATTCACGGTTTCAAAATCCACGTTTATAAATAAACTGACTCCCGCTATGGGAACGGTTTCCAATAAGGGTACGATTACCGCCATCGAGGGTGTTCTTATCGAAACTGTCGAGGACGGAAAGATCAGAATATCTACATACGATATGACCAAGGGTGTAAGATCTACCTTCGACGCCATTGATATCGAGCGTGAGGGTAAATTCATTATTAACGCACAGCGTCTGTACCAGACCGTCCGCGTAATGCCCGAGGACGAGGTTATCATCGAGGTAAACGATAAGCTTAACTGTACCGTTTCCAGCGGTAAGGCGTCCTTCTCCATGTTCGCCATGAAGGGTGACGAGTTCCCCAACCTCCCCGAGCTTTCGGGTGATCGCGGCTTTACCGTTTCCTCCGAGAAGATCCGTCTTATGATAGGAAAGGTAGCACACTCTATTGCCGAGGCTGACAACAGACCTATGCTCTGCGGTGCCTTCTTCAAGATTACCGAGGGCAACCTTGAGGTAGTTTCCTGCGACAGCTATACCCTTTCCCGCTGCTCTGTTAAGTGCGACATCGCATCTCTCTTTGCGGCAAATGACGTAAACTTCTCCTTCATTATCCCCGGTCACGCACTTAGCGAGCTTTCCAAAAACCTTGCTGACGGCGATGAGGAGCTGGTAGAGTTCTATATCTCCAGAAAGCACGCTATCATCAAGAAGGGCGACAGCATCTTCTTCACCAGAACCATTGACAGCGAGTATATCGACTACAACAGAATTATTCCTAAGGATAACGATATTTTCATTACCGTTGACAGAGAGAGATTCCTCGACGGTCTTGAAAGAGCGAATATCGTTGCAGACGAGAAGATCAAGGGCAGCACCAGAAGCTACGTAAAGCTTACCACCGACGATCAGTTTATCGCCATCACCTCCGCATCTGTGAACGGACGCGTTTCCGACGAGATGGAGTGCGTTCACGACGGACGTGATATCGAGATCGGCTTTAACTGCCGTTATCTCATCAATTCGGTAAAGGTCGCTGAGGGCGAGAACATCAAGATCACCCTTAAGAGTCCCACTCAGGCTATCACCATCGAGCCTGCCGAGGAGTCCGACGACTTCAAGTACTTCTACATGATTCTTCCCGTAAGAATGAACGAGCAGAAATGATTATAAAGAGATTCAGGGCGGAGAATTTTCGCAATATCGAAAAATGCGACATTGAGTTCTCCCCCGGAGTCAATCTTTTGTACGGCAAGAACGCTCAGGGCAAGACCAACGTGGTCGAGGGCATCTATTATTTCTCCAGAGGCAGATCCTTCAGAGGCAGAGAGGACAAGGAGCTTGTCAGATTTGGCAGCGAGGGCTTCCGTATTTATACCGAATACGAATCCGCGATGGGTCTTGAAAGCCTGGAATCCGCTATGTTCGGCAGAGAGCGACTCCGTAAAAAGAACGACTATAAAATAAATAAGGTTACAGAAATGATAGGCAGCTTCAAGGCCGTGCTGTTTTATCCCGACGATCTTGGTCTTGTCAAGGACGGGCCCGAGGAAAGACGCGGATTTATCAACGTGGCGGCGGCAGCCTGCTATACACCCTATATCAAATATTATTCCGACTATAAAAAGGCACTTGAGAACCGAAACTGTATTCTGAAAATGATGCAGAAGGGGCTTTATATTGATAACAAGGAGCTGGAATCCTGGTCGGAATCCATGGCCGAATACGCCTCACATATATATCTTTTCCGCAAGGACTACGTAAGTAGGCTGTCAAAATATGCGGGATCGATACTTAAGGATATCTCCGATGGCGGCGAGGAGCTTTCGCTCAGCTACGAGAGCTGTATCAGCGAAAACGCCGAGAGCCGTAAGGACGTAAAGGAGGAGTATAAGAAAATACTCTCCTCATCTCTCGACCGCGAGATAGGGGCGGGAGTTACGCTGTTCGGCCCCCACAGAGATGACCTTGAAATTAAAATAAACGGTAAAAGTGCGAGAAGCTTTGCCTCCCAGGGTCAGCAGAGATCCATAGTTCTGGCTCTTAAGCTATCCGAGGGCGAGGTTATAAGGGAAATATGCGGCGAATATCCCGTATTTCTCTTTGACGACGTATTAAGCGAGCTTGACGAAAGACGCAGAAAATACGTTCTATCCGAGATCGGCGAGAGGCAGATAATCATTACCTGCTGCGACAGGAACGAGTGCATCGGCTTTACCGACAACGAAATCGAGGTTTCGGGAGGAAGATATGTATCTTCACATAGGTAACGGACAGAGTGTAAAAAAGAAGGACGTTATTGGCATTTTCGATCTTGACACGTCAACGGTAACCAAGACGGGCAAGGAGTTCATCAACCGCCTTGAAAAAGCGGGACGTGTGGAATATAACGACGATGATCTGCCAAGATCCTTCGTATTGATCGACGAAAACGGAAAAAGTAAGGTAAAGCTTTCCAGAATATCCTCCAAGGGATTGCTCGCAAGAGTGAACGAAAGCGGTTACGATAACGAATAAAGAAATAATCCTTTTGAAAGGCAAAAGAAAAAGATATGTCAAACCAAGTAGAAACCAAGAGCTACGACGACAGTCAAATACAGGTGCTGGAGGGTCTTGAGGCGGTAAGAAAGCGTCCCGGTATGTATATCGGTACCACCTCGATTCGCGGCCTTCACCATCTCGTATACGAGATCGTAGACAACTCAATAGACGAGGCACTGGCGGGAGAGTGTGACTACATAAAGATCACCATCTGGCCTGATAACAGCGTTTCGGTTGAGGATGACGGCCGAGGCATTCCATCGGGTATGAACGAGAAGCTGGGTATTCCTACTCTTGAGGTAGTATACACCGTTCTTCACGCCGGAGGTAAGTTCGGCGGCGGCGGATATAAGATTGCAGGCGGTCTGCACGGTGTAGGTGCATCGGTAGTAAACGCCCTGTCCGAATGGGTAGAGGTTGAAAACTGTCGTGACGGCAGCAGATATACCGAGAGATTTGAAAAGGGTGCGGTTGCACGTCCCTTCAAGTGCGAGGGTGACTCCAACGGCAGACACGGTCTTTACGTTCGCTTTAAGCCCGACCCCACTATCTTCGAGGACACCGTATTTGATTACGAGATCCTTCTCAACAGAATGAGAGAGCAGGCCTTTCTTAACGCGGGCGTGCGTATCATTCTCACCGATACCAGAGAGGGTATGGAGCGTGAGGAGGTGCTTCATTACGAGGGCGGTATTATCTCCTTCGTTGAATACCTCAATAACGAGAAGCGTGGCACTCCCATTCATAACGACGTAATCTATATGAAGGGTGAAAAGGATAGCTCTATTGCCGAGGTCGCTATGCAGTATAACGACAGCTACAATGAAACTATCATCTCCTTCGCCAATAATATGTCCACCATCGAGGGCGGTACTCACGAAACCGGCTTTAAGGCGGCACTTACCAGAGCTATCAATAACTATGCCAGAAAGGCAGGCGTTATCAAGGGCGATGATAAGGGTCTGTCGGGCGAGGACGTAAGAGAGGGCCTCGTTGCCATCATCTCGGTAAAGCTTACCGACGCACAGTTCGAGTCGCAGACTAAGGCGAAGCTTGGTAACTCCGAGATCAGAACTCTCGTAGACTCTATCGTTGACAAGAAGCTGGAGGAGTACTTTGAGGAAAATCCCGCCTCTGCAAAGACTATAATTGAAAAGGCGATGGCTGCCAGCCGTGCAAGAGAGGCGGCAAGAAAGGCAAGAGAGCTTACCAGACGTAAGAACGTCCTTGAGGTTTCTACCCTTCCCGGCAAGCTTGCCGACTGTAATGAAAAGGAAACAAGACTCACCGAGCTCTATCTTGTAGAGGGAGATTCGGCGGGCGGCTCGGCAAAGAACTGCCGTGACAGCCGTTTCCAGGCTATCCTTCCCCTCAGAGGTAAGGTGCTTAACGTAGAAAAATCCAGACTTGATAAGGTATATTCCAATACCTCTATAATTCCTATTATTCAGGCACTCGGCTGCGGTATCGGTGACGACTTTGATATTGAGAAGCTCCGCTACGGCAAGATAATTATTATGGCCGATGCCGACGTTGACGGATCGCATATCAGAATCCTTCTGCTCACCTTCTTCTTCCGTCACATGCGACCTCTTATCGAGCAGGGTCATATCTTCCTTGCTCAGCCTCCGCTCTATAAGGTTCATAAGGGCAAGCAGCTTCGCTATGCCTTCTCCGACGAGGAGCGTGACAGAGCTATTGAGGAGCTTGGCGTTAAGGGTGTTGAATCCGAGAGATATAAGGGTCTTGGTGAGATGGACGCAGAGCAGCTCTGGGAAACCACTATGGACCCCGAGAGAAGAACTCTGCTCAAGGTAACCATCGACGACGCCCTTCGCTGCGACGAGATATTCTCGGTGCTTATGGGTGATATGGTCGAGCCCCGCCGTGAGTTTATTACTCAGAATGCGAAATTCGTAGAAAATCTTGATATTTAAGGAGGGAATAAAATGGAACATTCATATAAAAGCACAGACATAGAATTCCCTCAGCAGCACATAGAGCTGCGTGATATGGAAAAGGAGGTAAAGCAATCCTTTATCGAGTATTCGATGAGCGTTATTACCTCCAGAGCACTTCCTGACGTACGTGACGGTATGAAGCCCGGTCAGAGAAGAATCCTTTACGCTATGTACGAGGATAATCTTACCCACGACCGTCCCTTCAGAAAATCCGCAACCACAGTAGGTAACGTGCTCGGTAGATACCATCCCCACGGTGACAGTGCCGTATACGGTACGATGGTAAGAATGGCACAGGATTTTTCCCTCCGTTATCCTCCCATCGAGGGTCACGGTAACTTCGGTAACGTAGACGGTGACGGTGCGGCAGCATACCGTTATACCGAGGCGAGAATGGCGAGAATCGCCGATTATATGATGAGTGATATCGAGAAGAACGTAGTTCCCATGACTCGTAACTTCGATAACACCAGAGATGAGCCCACCGTCCTTCCCTCCCGACTGCCTAATCTTCTTATCAACGGCTCGGTAGGTATTGCGGTAGGTATGGCAACCAATATTCCTCCCCATAATCTCACCGAGGTTATCGACGGAATAGTTTACAGAATCGACAACCCCGAATGTACGGTTGACGATCTTATGATGTTCATTAAGGGCCCCGACTTCCCCACCGCGGCTGTTATCTACGGCTCTCGCGGTATCAGAGAGGCATACGAAACCGGTAAGGGTAAGATTTATATCAGAGCAAGAGCTGTGATTGAGGACGAGCACAGAAGGATCATCTTTACCGAGATTCCCTATATGGTCAACAAGTCTATGCTTATCGAGAGCATGGCTAATCTGGTTAAGGAAAAGAAGATCGAGGGCATCACCGCACTCCGTGATGAATCGGGCAGAGGCGGTATGAGAATCGTGGTTGAGTATCGCAGAGATGCTAACGCAGAGGTTATCCTCAACCAGCTTTATAAGTACACACAGCTTCAGGACACCTGCTCCGTAAATATGCTCGTTATAGACGGCGGAGAGCCTAAAACTCTTAATTTGCCAACTATACTTGACAAATACATAGGTTTCCAGAAGGAAGTTATTGAAAGAAGAACAAAATTCGATCTTGATAAGGCACTTCGTGAGATACACATTCTCGAGGGATATAGAATCGCCACCGAGAATATCGACGAGGTAATCAAGATCATCAAGAGTTCGGCATCTATTCCCGACGCGAAGGAAAAGCTTTGCAACCGCTTCGGTCTTACCGACGTGCAGGCACAGGCTATCGTGGAGATGACTCTCGGTAAGCTTTCCGGCCTTGAAAGACAGAAGGTTGAGGACAGGATCGCCAAGCTTGAGATACTTATTGCAGAGCTTCGCTCCATTCTTGAGAGCGAGGAGAAGCTTGAGAGCATTCTTAAGGGTGAGCTTGAGGAGATCAAGAAGAAGTACGGTGACGAGCGTCGAAGCGAGCTTACCGAGGCTACCGAGGAGATCGACCTTGAGGACCTTATCGAAAGACACACCTGCGTTATTACGGTTTCGCACACCGGATACATCAAGCGTCAGAGAGCCGACGTATATTCCGCACAGAACAGAGGCGGTAAGGGAGTTATCGGCATGACCACCAAGGAGGATGACTTCGTTGAGGACGTTATCGTAGCAAACAGCCATTCCTACCTTATGTTCTTCACCAACAAGGGACGTGTATACGCAAAGAAGGCGTACCGTATTCCCGAGGCCGGAAGAACGGCAAAGGGTACTAACCTGGTCAACATCATCGAGCTTATGGACGGCGAGTTCGTAACCGCTATTATTCCTATCACCGAGTTTACCGAGGGCGAGTATCTCACTATGGTAACTAAGCTTGGAGTAATCAAGAGAACCCTTCTCTCCGAGTTTGAGTATCAGAGAAAGAGCGGTAAGATCGCTATTAATCTTGATGAAAACGACGAGCTTATCTTCGTAAGACATACCAAGGGTGACGAGTCGCTTATGCTTGCTACCAGAGAGGGTCTGGCGGTAAGATTCGACGAGAACAACGTTCGTTCTATGGGACGTACCGCACGAGGCGTGCGTGGTATTACCCTTCAGGGTGAGGATATCGTCGTAGGCGTATGCGTGGTTGACGAGAGCAAGTCGCTGCTTACCGTAACCGAGAACGGTATGGGTAAGAGAACGCTCTTCTCCGACTTCCGTGAGATGAAGCACCGTGGCGGTAAGGGTGTAACCTGCCACCATATCAGCGAAAAGACCGGTAAGCTTGCAGCACTTGTAACGGTTTCCGATGACGATGATATAATGCTTATTACCAACGAGGGTACTATTATCAGAACCAGCGTTTCCAGCGTTAATATCTACTCCAGAACCGCAAGCGGCGTAATTCTTATGCGACTTAACGAGGGATGCACCATCAACAACGTTGCTCGCCTTGAAAAGAGCGAGGAGATCGAAAAGCAGAGCGAGGCCGTTGAAAACGAGGCGAACGCTATTGCTTCCGAGGCAGAGAAAAAGCCTACCGAATCAGAGGAATGATCCTTCTGATATAATATTGAATTAATTAATAAATAAAAATAAAAAAATAAAAATTCCGCTTAAATGCGGTAAGGAGGATTTACCATGACATTCAAGGAAAAACTCATAATTCTCAGAAAATCGAAGGGACTCACTCAGGATGACTTTGCAAGTGCAGTTGGCGTTTCCAGACAGGCAGTTTACAAGTGGGAAAGCGGCCAGTCCTATCCCGAGGTTCCCAAGCTTCTTGAAATGAAGCTGCTCTTCTCCGTATCTATCGACGAGCTTCTTGACGACAACTATGACATTCCTCTTCCCGAGAAGAAGAAGAGAAAGAGAGCACCCAAGGAGAACGTTGCTCCTAAGGCTCCTAAGGCAGCTCCTGCTCCTAAGGCTGCTCCCGCACCTAAGGCAGCACCCGTGGCACAGCCTGCACCTGCTCCTGCACCTAAGGCAGCACCCGTAGCACAGCCCGCACCTGCTCCCGCTCCCAAGGCAGCACCCGTAGCACAGCCTGCACCTACTCCTGCACCTAAGGCAGAGCCCGTAGCACAGCCTGCACCTGCTCCCGCACCTAAGGCAGAGCCTAAGGTTGATACCGTTCCTAACCCCATTCTCCTCGAGGATATCGTTTCCGATGATGAGAGCAAGGCTGAGAAGAAGGGTGGCTTCTTCGACAGACTCTTCGGCAGAAGATAATCAGCATTTTTACATATTCCCAAAACCGATAGCCTATTTAATAAAAGCTCAGGCGTGAATATATTTCTGAAAATCGGCAACAATTCTGAAAAAGGAATTGGCGTGGAGGCTATCGGTGAGGGGATATCAGAAAAAGGTCATATTTTTAAAGGACACAGGAAGTCATCTTTTTGACGAGGCTTACTTCGTTGTAAGCAGAAGGGGCGAGCAAGCCCGCATTGAACAAAGTGATATGGTCTATGAGGCTAACAGAATTATTAGAGAGAGCCTTTTGGATCGTGAGTCGAGAATAAAGGGGAAGGAAAAGGAGCGTTTTCGCAGATTTTTCGTTCCCTTCTTTCTCGGTGCGATTATAACGTTAATTATCACGCTCGGAGTCTATTTTTTTATATTATGTTAGATTTTCGGGCATACGTATACTTAAAAAACTGAATTTGACAATAATTAAGCTAAAGATATATTTACTATGAAAAAAGAAAAAATAAGATCAGATAAGGGAAAGCTGCGTGTCATTTCTCTCGGCGGACTTCAGGAGATAGGTAAGAATATGACCGCCTTCGAGTACGGTGATGATATTGTGGTTATCGACGCGGGAATGGGATTTCCCGACGACGAGATGCTCGGTGTTGATCTGGTTATCCCCGATATTTCCTATCTCGTGAAAAATGCCCACAAGATCCGCGGAATACTTATCACCCACGGACACGAGGACCATATAGGTGCAATTCCCTACGTATTACAGCAGATAAACGTTCCCATATACGGAACACGCCTTTCCCTCGGCATAATTGAGGGTAAGCTTGATGAAAACCCACCTGCCTTCGACCCCGAGCTTTACACAGTAGAGGCGGGCGACGTGCTTAATCTCGGTGTTTTCAAGGCTGAATTTATCCACGTTAACCATTCCATAGCAGACGCATGTGCTATTTGTCTTAAGACACCCGTCGGCACTGTGTTCCATACGGGTGATTTCAAGCTTGACGTTTCGCCTATCGACGGACAGATAATGGATCTTGCCAGAATCGGTGAGATCGGCAAGAACGGTGTCAAGCTTCTCCTATGCGAGTCTACCAACGCAGAGCGTGCGGGCTTTACCGCCTCGGAGCGTACGGTCGGCTCATCTCTTGAAAGAATATTCGCTCAGTATGGCGACAGACGTCTTATTATCACCACCTTCTCATCCAACGTTCACAGAGTACAGCAGATAATCAACGCCAGCTATAATCACGGCAGGAAGGTTGCCGTTCTCGGTCGAAGCATGGTAAACGTTATCGGTGCGGCAGCCGAGCTTGGCTATATGGATCTGCCCGACGGCGTGCTTATCGATATCAGAGATATCGGCAGATACAGACCGGAGAATATTACGCTTATCACTACGGGAAGCCAGGGTGAGCCTATGTCTGCCCTTTACCGTATCGCCTTCAGCGAGCATGATAAGGTAAAGCTGTCACCCAGCGACGTTGTAGTTCTCTCATCCAGTGCAATTCCAGGCAACGAAAGGCTTGTGGGCAAGATAATCAACGCCCTTGTTAAAAACGGAGTCAAGGTAGTAAACGATTCTACCGAGGACGTTCACGTTTCGGGACACGCCTGCCGTGAGGAAATAAAGCTTATGATGGCTCTCCTAAAGCCTAAGTATCTTATGCCCATTCACGGTGAGTACAGACATCTTTACGCAAACAAGGATATCGGCGAGTTTATGGGTATCCCCTCGGAGAATATCTTTATTTCCGAGATCGGTAGGGTTCTTGAGATCGACCGCAAGGGTGCCAGATTTAACGGCAGCGAGATAGCAGGCAAGGTGTTGGTGGACGGCAGCGGTGTCGGTGATATCGGCAGCGTTGTTCTCCGTGACAGAAAGCATCTGTCCGAGGACGGTCTTGTGGTTGTGGTAGTCACTATTGATATGGAGGGCAGACTTATCGTTTCAGGCCCGGATATCGTTTCCCGCGGCTTCGTTTACGTTAAGGAGTCGGAGGAGCTTATGACCCAGGCAAAGCAGATCGCCGAGGAGTCGCTTAATAAGG
The DNA here is from genome assembly GCA_045531485.1 of Eubacteriales bacterium. Lineage (GTDB taxonomy): Bacteria > Bacillota > Clostridia > Oscillospirales > CAG-272 > UBA1740. The sequence continues at coordinate 19,000 of JAZSEC010000008.1, forward strand.
CTCTGTCAAAGCGTGCTATTGATCGCACCCAGCTTAAGACGGTGATCAAGGACGATCTTGCTAAGTTTATTTATAAGGAAACCAAGCGTAAGCCTATGATACTTCCGATTATTATGGATCTATGATTTACACTATTATTTCCACTCTTAATGAAAACAGAATAATTAAAAATAAGAGGGACTGCCGTATTATGCGGCAGCCCCTAAGCCTTTTACCCACCGAAATATCCGAATATATTGAAGGCACGAAGAACCCTTCGGTGAAGGCAGAGCGTCGTCTTGCCTACACTACCCTGCTCTGCGGCCTTAAGGCGTTTTTTGATATTGAAAAGCCAATAATTGACAGATCAAAAGAGGGTAAGCCGTTTATCAGAAACAGTAATATTCATTTCAGCCTTTCTCACTCGGACGGTACGGTTGCCGTCTGTCTTTGCGACGCGGGCGAGGTTGGTATTGATCTGCAGAGCGAGATATCGGAGGAGAAGGCCGAAAGACTTGAGAAGAGATTTTTCACCGATCTTAAGGTAAAGGGTGATGACTTAAAGGTAGAATACTATTTTTTAAGGCTAAGCGAGGGCGAGGCGATAATTGAAGGAATCGAGCCTCTTACCGCTGCCGCTGACAGCTTTACTGCAAGGTGGACTTATGCCGAAGCACTTATGAAGCTTCAGGGCGGCGGATTTAGAGATATTAACGCCCTTAATGAAATCGCAGAAAAATCTGTAACCGAGATAAAAAACCTTGAAATAAATGAAAAATACACTTTAGCAATATCGGTAAAAGGATAAAAAAAATGAAATATATAAGATCCTGTGGATTTGTTGCATTCGATCGGGTGAATGGGAAAAATCGGTATCTGATCATTAAAAGTCACAACGGTGATATCGGCTTTCCTAAGGGACACGTGGAGCCGGGTGAAAGCGAGCTTCAGACCGCTATCCGTGAATTAAAGGAAGAAACCAATATTGAGGTAAGGGCGATAGATGGCTTTGTCCGCAAAATAGAATACCCCCTGCCGGGAAGAGCCGATACGCTAAAGCAGTCGGTGTATTTCCTGGGTGAACGTATAACCGACAATATAGTATGTCAGGAGTGCGAGGTGGCGGATGCCGCCTTTCTGCCCTATGAGGAGGCACTCGAAAGGCTGACCTTTAAGGAAACAAAGGAAATCCTATCCGACATAGAGAGATTTCTGAATAATCGAGGAGATTAAATATGTCAAGACTTGAAAAGGTAGAATTTACCAATATGTGTATGATCTGCGACGGTGACAGAGTGGTTGTCATCGACAGACAGAAAAAGGACTGGCCGGGAGTTACCTTCCCGGGCGGACACGTCATGGAGGGCGAATCCTTTACCGACGCGGTGATACGCGAGGTCAAGGAGGAAACCGGGCTTAATATTTATCACCCTGCCCTCTGCGGAATCAAGGATTGGTACGAGGATGGCATAAGATACGTGGTGCTTTTCTATCGTGCGACAAAATTTGACGGCGAGCTTGCTTCCTCTGACGAGGGCAAGGTCTGGTGGGAGAGGATCGACAATCTTAAAAATTTGAAGCTTTCCCTAGATATGACAGAAATGCTTCGCGTTTTTACCGAAGATGAGCTTAGCGAGTTCTTCTACTACGAGAGGGACGGCAAATGGCTGTACGAGCTGAAGTAAAGAGGTTTTTATGAATACTGAATTCTGGCGTGCGATTGACGAGCTTGTATCCTCGGGTAAAATTATAATTGACAGACCGAAGGGTAGCCGTCATCCTAAATTTGAAAATTGCATATATGAGGTAGACTACGGATATATAGAAAATACCGCATCCATGGACGGAGGCGGCATTGACGTCTGGAGAGGCTCGCTTGAGGAAGAAGCTGTGAATGCCATCATCTGCACCGTCGACCTGATGAAGAGAGATTCCGAGATCAAACTGCTTATAGGCTGCACACGTGAGGAGATAGAATGGATATATTCCTTCCATAACGAGTCGGAGTATATGAAGGGACTTTTGATGCTGAGAGAAAATGACTAGTATAAAATGGATATTCTTCGACGTTGGCTCCACCCTGGTGGATGAGAGTGAGGCTTATGATCATCGCGTGCGTGAGATGACTCGGGGGACTGAAATCAGCTTTGAGGATTTTGACAAGCAACGCATCGCTCTTGCAAAGCAGGGGCTTGACGGCAACTCCGCGTCTATAGAATTTTTCGGCCTTAAGAAAACACCATGGCATTCGGAGGACGAGGTACCCTACCCCGATGCGATCTCTACTCTGTCTGCTCTTCGTGAGAGGGGCTATAGGCTTGGCATCATCGCAAATCAGAATGTGGGACTAAGCGAGCGACTCTCGGGTTTTGGTCTTTCCAAGTTTTTAGATATTGTAGTATCCTCAGCAGAGATCGGATGCTCGAAGCCCGACAGAAAAATTTTTAAGAAGGCACTCTCCCTTGCCGACTGTAAGGCAGAGGAATGCGTGATGGTAGGCGATCGGCTTGACAACGATATGACTCCGGCCAAGGCTGTGGGCATGAAAACCGTCTGGATCAAAAACGGCCTTGCAAGGTATCAGGCATACGAGCTTGGTAGGGAAATCGCCGACTGTCAGATCGAATCCTTAAAGGAACTTTTATCACTTTTTTAACCGCTGATTAAAGCGAAAAAAAGAGGTAAAAAAAGAGTGTTTTTTCTTCTTTAAGGAGTCAAAAAACACCTCTCAAGCAGCTAAAAAAAAGAAGCTTGGATCTGTTGATTTTTAAAGAAAAAGTGGCTGAAAATTTCTCTTAAAAAAGCCTTGAATTTACCCTGAAAATCAGCCTTTAAACCGCCCTGAAAACAGCAAAAATCCCTGAAAAAACGATCTAAAACGCAAAAATCCACGTAAACAAAACTTTACAAAACTTATATAACCTCTGAAAAGGGGCAAAAAAACACGAATTTTAGTTTTTTCAGCTAAAATT
>JAZSEC010000077.1:0-13553 GCA_045531485.1 Eubacteriales bacterium
CTCAAAAGCCGCACCAAGGGATATGCTTCTCTTGACTATGAGCTTAAGGGCTATCAGTCATCAAAGCTTGTTAAGCTTGACTTTATGCTGAACGGCGACATTGTGGATGCGCTTTCCTTTATCGTATTTGAGGACAGGGCTTATGCCAGAGCACGTAAGATCGCAGAAAAGCTGAAGGAGAATATTCCGCGTCAGCTCTTCGAGATACCTATTCAGGCTTGCATCGGCTCTAAGATAATCGCCAGAGAAACGGTTAAGGCAATGCGTAAGGACGTGCTTGCAAAGTGCTACGGCGGTGATATTACCAGAAAGAAGAAGCTGCTTGAAAAGCAGAAGGAAGGTAAGAAGAAGATGCGTAAGCTTGGCAGTGTTGAGGTTACGCCCGAGGCCTTTATGGCGGTTCTCAGACTTAACGATGACAACTGACGGCAGAGGCTTATATATTCACGTTCCTTTTTGTGTCAGGAAATGCAACTATTGTGATTTCTGCTCCTTTGGCATTTCGGAGATTGCTTGGCGAGAGAAATATATCGATCGACTTTGCACCGAGATCGAGTCATACAAGGGGCAGGATATCACCATTGATTCGGTATTCTTCGGCGGTGGCACACCATCGCTACTTACCCCTGATGAGTTTCGCAGAATCGTTTGTACGGTAAGAGAATGTTTTGTAGTTTCTCCTCTTGCCGAGTTTACGGTTGAGGCGAATCCCAAGACGCTTGATGAGAAAAAGCTGCTGAATTTCGTTGAATGCGGAGTTAACAGATTAAGTATAGGATTACAGTCAATTCACGAAAATGAGCTGAAAATTCTGGGCAGAATACATAATTTTGAGGGTTTTCTTGAAAGCTATAATCTTGCACGAAGATGCGGTATAAAGAATCTCAACGTCGATCTTATGTACGGAATTCCCGAGCAGACTATGGATAGCTTTGAGAAAACGCTTAAGAAAATTATCAAGCTTTCCCCCGAGCATATTTCTCTGTACGGGCTCATTCTTGAGGAGGGGACTCCCTTCTTTAAAATGAAGGAGGATCTGCCGTTGCCCTCTGAGGATACCGAGTGCGATATGTATTATCTTGCGGCAAAAATGATGGCGGACAGTGGATATTCTCATTATGAGATATCCAATTATGCAAGACCCGGCTTGGAATGCAGACACAATCTCAAGTATTGGCACTGCGACGAATATATCGGCGTAGGAGTATCTGCTTATTCATATTTTGGCGGATGTCGCTTTGGTAACACCGACGATATTGACGAATATTTATCCTCGCCATGCACAAAATATGATTACCGAGAAAGGCTTGACGTAGATAGTCTTGCTTATGAGTACGTAATGCTTGGACTTCGTCTTGCCGAGGGGATTTCGCTTGATGAATACAAGTATAGATTTGGCAGAGATTTTCTTTCGGGTAGAGAGAAAATAATAGATGACTTAAAGGTTGGCGGATATCTTTCTGTCGATAACGGTCGCATTCGCCTTACGGAAAAAGGATTTTACGTAAGCAATTCTATATTAACCGAATTGATATAAAATACTTGACAATATTATAAAATTAGTATAAAATATAATCACTAAAACAGATTGGAGTTTTATTATGTCAGAATTTGAGAAGAACCTTAATGAAGAAGAAGTAGAGGAGCTTGACGATATCATCTACACTCTTACCGACGAAGAGACCGGCGAGGAGATCGATTTCCAGCTTATCGCAAGAGCTACTATTGATGACGTGCTTTACTTTGCACTCCTTCCTCTTAACGAGGAAAACGAGGAGTACTATATCCTCCGTGTCAGCGAGGAAGGCGAGGACGTTATCTTTGATACTATCGAGGATGATGACGAGTTCGAAAAGGTTGAGGAGTACTTCAACGACCTTCTTTTCGGCGAGGTTGATTACGATTAATAAATTTTTAAACCTGCGTGGTGCGTGATAATGTGATATTTGAACCTACACACATTGCTAGGGAGTCCGGATAAACTTCCGTCTACGGGGAGCAGGCCTCCCGCCGAGGGCGATTGCCTTAAATGGTGACCCCCTCCAAGCGGACGTTGGAAGCACAAAGTGATGGAGAGGACACCCACCTGGTCAGACCGGGTTAAACCTTTACCTTACACGGCCATGCGGGGATATTAAGAGCTGTCAAGCTATTTTGACAGCTCTTTTTTCATTTTTCTCTTTTCCTTATGCATATAATTAAAAGAAAATATGCTATGGATGGAGAATATAATGGCTAATAAAATCAAGGGACTTTCAAGCGAGGAGGTAAAAAAATCGCTTGAGCTTCACGGCGATAATTCACTAAGAGGAGAAAAAAGCAGGGGATTTTTCAGACGCTTTTTTGACAACTTAAAGGATCCTATCATTAGAATTTTGCTGATCGCACTTTCCTTGCAGGTAATTTTTACCTTTGGACATATCAATTATTTCGAGGTGGGAGGCATAATTGCAGCCATAATGCTTTCAACCACCGTTTCAACATTTTCGGAGTACCGAAGCGAGCAGGCATTTGATAAAATGAAGGAGGATTCCGAGGATGGTGACGTCAGCGTACTGCGTGACGACAGGATAATAAAAATACCCGCGAGAGAGCTTGTGGTGGGCGACGTGGTTTATCTGTCGGTCGGTGAGAGCATAAGAGCTGACGGTGAAATTATAAGCGGTAGAATAAGCGTTGATCAGTCGGCTCTTAACGGCGAGAGTGCGGAATGTATAAAAACGTCGAAGGTAGACTATGGATGGGATCTTATGTCACCGTCCAAAGTGTTTCGCGGCTCTGTGATCACCGATGGCAATGCCGTAATGCGGGTCGGGAGGGTAGGCGAGTCAACGTATTACGGAATGGTTGCAAGGGACGTGCAGACGGAAACCCGAATCAGCCCCTTAAAGCTTCGTTTAGGAGGCCTGGCAAGACAAATAAGCAAGATAGGCTATATAGTTTCTGTCATTGTGGGGCTTAGCTTCCTCTTCAACTCGGTTATTGTGGATAACCAATTTGATCAAACGAAAATACTGGACTTTGTAAGTAGTCCGACCAATATATTCGGCTGTATACTTGAGGCTCTGACGCTTATGATCACTGTGGTAGTTGTTGCGGCTCCGGAAGGACTTCCGATGATGATAACCGTGGTTCTGTCAGCTAATATGAAGAGGATGCTATCCGATAACATACTTGTAAAGAAGCTAGTGGGAATCGAAACCGCCGGTTCAATGAATATTTTGTTCACCGACAAGACGGGAACGCTGACAGTCGGCAGACCGGAATGCGAAAGGTTTATCACGGTTTCAGGCAGCTGCAAGGGAATAAGACCCTTGAAGGAAATGAAAAGAATATATGATTATCTCCTCCTCTGTGCCACCTATAATACCGACGTAATAAAAGGCGAGGACCTTACGGGAGGAAATGCTACCGACCGTGCAATATATACGTTTTTTTCGGGAGAGGAGGCACCTGCCTACGAGGTAATTGATAAAAAGCCCTTTTCCAGTGACAAGAAGTTTTCGTCCGTAAGACTAAAAAATGGAATTTCCATAATAAAAGGTGCGGCAGAAATAATAATCTCGGCTTCCAGGTATGCTATAAACAAGAAAGGCAGACGAGTTGCATTTGATAAGGATAGTGTTATTGACGAATATCTTGAGGCTGCAAAAAACGGTCACAGAGTCATTGGCGTGGCTATAAACGAGGGAGATGATGAGGGATTGACCTTCGTTGCACTGATCGTTATGAAGGATAAGGTAAGGCCTGGCGTTAAGGAGGCTGTGAAGGAGGTTAGCCGTGCCGGAATACAGGTTGTAATGATTACCGGTGATGGCAAGGAAACCGCTGTTGCAATAGCTGAGGAATGCGGTATTTATAACGAAAATGCAGGGCATATAGCTCTATTAAGCGGAGAGCTGGGTAGGATGAGTGATGATGAGATCAAGGCGATTATGCCAAGGCTCAGAGTTGTTGCTAGGGCTTTGCCTCAGGATAAAACCAGGCTCGTTAGACTATCCCAGGAGCTTGATCTTGTGGCAGGGATGACGGGCGATGGAATCAATGATGCACCATCGCTTAAGCTTGCTGACGTAGGCTTTTCTATGGGTAGCGGAACGGATATTGCAAAAGCGGCCTCTGATATTGTAATATTGGACAACAGCTTTCTTGCCATATCAAAGACCGTGCTTTACGGCAGAACGATATTCAAATCAATAAGAAAATTTATTACTTTTCAGCTGACGATGAATCTTGCCGCCTGTGGCGTATCGCTGATAGGGCAGTTTATCGGTGTCGATACTCCTATAACCATAATTCAGATGCTTTGGGTCAACATAATAATGGATACCTTGGGCGGTCTTGCATTTGCGGGCGAGCCGCCGCTTAGCTATTATATGAAGGAAAAGCCAAAACGACGTGATGAGCCTATACTGTCAAGGGAGATGCTTCATCAGATCCTTTTAACCGGTGCATATACTCTCGGTCTGTCGATTTTTTTCTTAGCTTCAACGAAAATAAGGCAAATGTATGGCTCGGCTGCTCCAAGTGATAAATTTTACACCGCATTTTATGCTCTTTTTATCTTTTCGGGAATTTTTAATTGCTTTTCGGCACGATGCTCGAGATTGTGGATACTTTCAAATATCAGCAAAAATAAGCCGTTTATTCTGATAATGCTGCTGATATCTGTCATTCAGATATTTATGATATTTTTCGGTGGTCGACTGTTCAGATGCGTTCCGCTGGTATTTGGTGAACTGAGCTTCGTAATTTTGCTTGCGGCGACGGTGATTCCCTTTGAAATGATACGACGGCTGTTTTATAAGCTAAAATAAAGGATGCTCGGCGGGAAAAAAACCTGCCGAGCTTAAAAAATGAATATTTCCTATTGACAAAAGCCTGTAAAGATGGTAGAATAATTAAGCGATTGTTTGCTGATATGGCTCAGTTGGTAGAGCAGTTGATTCGTAATCAACAGGTCGCGGGTTCGAGTCCCGCTATCAGCTCCAAATCCGTGGGAGAGGCTAATCGCCTCTCCTTTTTATTAAGAATCAGGGAGATATTATGGATCTTTGTAATATTTCAGTTATTAAATCGGTAATGGCCGATGCAGGAATCAGCTTCCACAAGGAATTCGGACAGAATTTCCTTACCAACAGAATAATTCCTGAGGATATTGCCGATAACTGTGCCGATACCTCTGACAGAATGATACTTGAGATCGGACCGGGTATTGGCTGTCTTACTCAGGAATTGGCCATGAGATATAAAAAAGTGGTTGCAGTTGAGATCGACCGCGGCCTTATTCCCGTGTTAAATAAAACTCTTAAAGAATATGATAATATCACCGTCATCAACGAGGATATTCTCAAGGTTGATCTTGCGGCTCTTATTGATGAGTATTCCGACAGCATGCCCGTATCTGTGTGTGCAAATTTGCCTTATTACATCACAACTCCTATTCTGATGCATCTTCTGGAATCGGGCGTTAAGCTTTCTACCATAACCGTAATGGTGCAGAACGAGGTTGCCGCCAGACTGTCGGCTAAGCCGGGTAGCTCAGATTACGGTGCTATCACTGCTATTCTCGGCTATTACGGCAGAGTTCGTAAGCTCTTTAAGGTTTCGGCGGGCTGCTTTATACCCGCTCCTAAGGTTGACAGTGCAGTGGTCAGAATAGATCTCTATGATAAGTGTCCCTATGAAATTAAGGACGAAAAACTTTTCAGGAATTGTATAAAGGCTGCCTTTGAAATGCGTCGTAAGACACTTGAGAATGCACTTTCATCAAAGCTTGGCGGCTTTACCAAGGAGCAGGTTGCCGAGTCTATTGCAAGATGCGGCTTTGATCCCAAGATCCGCGGCGAGCGACTTTCCACCGAGGATTTTGCTACGCTGGCAAATCATCTTTTTGACATCAAGGCCGAAAGAGCTTGATTTTATACCGAAAAAACAAAAAACAACAAATACTCCTTTCCTTATGCTATACTGTATTCAGCAGGGGAAAGGAAATTTTTTTAAAGGAGAAATATGAAATTCAAATTAATAGTTGATCCGAGCTGTGAAGAAGAAATTATTGCAAAAGTGCATTCTGCCTCGGATTTAACATCTGAAATTGAAAATATTGTTATAAACTATAGCGGTGACGATGAGATGATCGTCCACGGCGACTACGAGCTGTTAAGACTGAAATACGCCGATATTGAATGTATTACGGTCGTTGAAAGAAGGCTTGTGGTGATAGATACCAAGGGACGAAAATACCGTGCATCCGGAACGCTTATTGACGTCGAAAGAAATTTGCCCAGCTACTTTATTCGCATAAACAAGTCCACTCTTGCAAATGAAAGGCGAATCTCCTGCTTTAAAACCACCTTCAGCGGTGGTGTGGATGCGTTGTTTAAATGCGGATATAAGGAATACGTTTCCAGAAGATGCTTTGCGGAAATAAAAAGGAGGTATAAGGTGTGAAAAAGAAAGGGAAGTTTTTAAAGCAGTTTGCCCTCAGAGGTATGATAGCAATGGGATTCGGCCCCATAGTTCTGGCAATAATTTATCTGGTTCTCGGTCTAACGGGAGTGGCGACAACTATTAGTGTTTTTGAGATGGTGATTGGTGTACTTACCATTACGGCTCTCGCATTTATGTGCGGCGGAATGACCGCGGTATATCAGATCGAATCGCTCGGCTTGTCGAAGGCGATAACCCTGCACGGAATTATTTTGTACATTTCCTACGCTACGATTTATCTTGTAAACGGTTGGCTTAAAGATGGACTTACATCCTTTATCGTGTTTACAATTATCTTTGTTTTAGGCTACGCTCTTGTATGGCTCGTGATTTATCTGATAACAAATCACGGTGCAAAAAGATTAAATTACGCATTAAAAAACAGGGCAGAATAAAAAAGAGAGCCGCAGGGAATACCTGCGGCTTTTATTATTAAGTTAATCCTTCCATGCAAGGCTTCTTCCGACAGCCTTTTTCCAGGTGGACATTTTTTCCTCACGCCAGGAGGAATCCTTGGTAGGCTCAAAGGTTTTTGCAATCTTGCGGTTGTTCTTAATATCATCGGTGGACTTATAAACGCCGGTGGAAAGTCCGCAAAGATATGCTGCACCGAGAGCTGTGGTTTCGATACACTCGGGACGGTTTACCGTAGTGCCGAGAATATCCGACTGGAAGGAGAGGAGAAGGTCGTTGGCACTTGCTCCGCCGTCAACAGAGAGTCCCTCGATCTTAATACCGGTACAGCTCTCCATAAGCTCGATTACGTCGGCGGTCTGATATGCCATAGATTCGAGAGTTGCACGGATTATATGATACTTATTGGTTGCTCGGGTGATTCCAACGATAACTCCGCGTGCGTAAGGATCCCAGTAGGGGGCACCAAGCCCCTGGAAGGCGGGAACTACTAGAACTCCGCCCGAGTCGGGAACCTTCTTGGCATAATATTCGCTGTCTGCTGCCGACTCAATTACGCGAAGTCCGTCGCGAAGCCACTGAATAGCTGCACCGCAGACAAATACCGAGCCCTCGAGAGCATAGTTGACCTTTCCGTCAATGCCCCAGGCGATCGTTGTTATTAGACCTGAATCGGAGATGTTAGGTCTTTCGCCGATATTCATAAGAAGGAACGCACCGGTTCCGTATGTATTCTTAAGCTCACCGGGACCAAAGCAGCACTGACCAAACAAAGCAGCCTGCTGGTCGCCCGCAACACCGCCAATGGGAATTTCTGCACCCAGAACCTTCGAATCGGTGTGGCCGAAGATGTAGGATGAGGGCTTGACCTGTGGAAGCAGGGAAGCGGGAATGTTGAATATATCAAGAAGGTCATTATCCCACTCCAGTGTGTTGATGTTGAAGAGCATGGTTCTCGATGCATTGGTATAGTCGGTTGCATGAACCTTTCCGCCGGTAAGATTCCAGATAAGCCAGGTGTCGATAGTACCGAAGCAAAGCTCACCACGCTCTGCCTTCTCTCTTGCACCCTCTACGTTATCGAGGATCCACGCTACCTTGGAGGCAGAGAAATAGGGGTCGAGAAGCAGACCGGTCTTTCCTCTGATGATATCCTCAAGACCCTTGTATTTAAGCTCTTTGCAGTAATCGGCAGTTCGGCGACACTGCCATACTATAGCGTTGTACACGGGAGCACCGGTGTTTCTGTCCCATACTACGACGGTTTCTCTCTGGTTGGTGATTCCAATACCATATATCTCGTCCCAGGAGCCACCGATCTTGGTAAGTGCCTCGGTGCATGCCGCTATCTGAGTAGACCAGATAGCCATTGGATTATGCTCGACCCAGCCCTCCTTGGGGAAGATCTGGGGAAATTCACGCTGAACCACGCTGATGATATTGCCGTCCCTATCAAAAATGATAGTACGCGAGCTTGTAGTGCCTTGATCTAATGCCATTATGTACTTTTTCATGGTATTCTCCGATCTGCAATATTGATTACATTTTTATTATACAACAGTTTATTTATTTTTTCAATAGTAAATTCCAATGTATTTTAGGGAAAAATAAAAAGAAGACCGAGAACGGTCTTCTTTTTAAAGAATTCAGATTACTTGATCTCAACGGTAACACGCTTACCGCAGGTGTTAGCCGCCGCCTTCATAATCTGGCGAATAGCCTTGGCGATTCTGCCATGACGTCCGATAACCATGCCGGTATCATCCTCTGCAACGGTAAGAACGAGCTCAATGTCGTCACCGTTTACAGTTTCCTCAACCACAACAGCATCGGGTGTGTCAACAATCGCACGAGCGATGTCGGTAAGTATTTTCTTGAAATCCATTTGGTTTACCCGTTTCCGAAATTACTTGATGATCTCAGCCTTCTTAAGAAGAGATCTAACGGTATCGGTGGGCTGAGCACCGTTGTTAAGCCACTTAGTAGCCTTCTCAGCGTCGATCTTAACGTTAGCGGGGTTGGTCATGGGATCATAGTAACCGATCTCATCGATGGGAGCACCGTCACGACGGCTTCTCTCGTCTGCAACTACGATTCTGTAGAAGGGGTTCTTCTTCTTGCCCATTCTTGTAAGTCTGATTTTTACTGCCATTTTGTTTTTCCTCCAAAAATTGAATAATTTATTTTTTGTTTTTTGATTTTTAATTTAATTTAGAAGCCCATTCTTCGACCGAGCATTCTTCTTGCACCCTTGCCGGAGAGCTGCTTCATCATTTTCTTCATCTGGTCAAACTGCTTAAGGAGTCTGTTGACGTCCTCAACACCAAGACCGCATCCCTTGGCGATTCTCTTACGTCTGGAGCCGTTGATAATATCGGGCTTCAGTCTTTCCTCGGGTGTCATTGACAGAATAATTGCCTCGATTCTGTCCATTTGCTTTTCGTCAACCTGAGCATTCTTAAGTGCACCTGCGTTTACGCCGGGCATCATGCCGAGAATCTGATCCAGGTTGCCCATTTTCTTAAGCTGACGCATCTGGTCAAGGAAGTCCTCGAGAGAGAAGGTCTGCTCACGCATCTTTTTCTCAAGCTCCTTGGCGTTCTTCTCATCATAGGCGGCCTCTGCCTTCTCAATAAGAGAGAGAATATCGCCCATACCGAGAATTCTCGATGCCATTCTGTCGGGATGGAAAAGCTCGATCGCATCCATCTTTTCGCCCATACCGATAAACTTGATGGGCTTGCCGGTGATGTACTTGACCGACAGGGCAGCACCGCCTCGGGTGTCACCGTCCATCTTTGTAAGAACTACTGCGGTGATGTCGAGCAAATCGTTAAAGGTTTTCGCTACGTTAACGGCATCCTGACCGGTCATAGCGTCAACGGTCAGGAGGATCTCAGAGGGATTTACGCTGGATTTGATCTTTACCAGCTCCTCCATAAGAGCCTCGTCAATATGAAGTCGGCCTGCGGTATCGATGATAACCATATCGTGGCCGTTCTTTTTAGCATGCTCAACTCCCGCCTTTGCAATTTCAACAGGGGAGATCTTAGAACCCATCGAGAAGACGGGAACCTTAACCGATTCACCTACGATCTTAAGCTGATCGATAGCGGCAGGTCTGTATACGTCGCAGGCAACGAGAAGGGGATTCTTGCTCTTCTGCTTATACATATTAGCGATCTTGGCGGCGTGAGTGGTTTTACCCGCACCCTGAAGACCGACCATCATTACTACCGTGGGAGGCTTAGGACTGATGTTGATCTTGGGCGTTTCGCCACCCATCAGCTTTATAAGCTCCTCGTTTACTATCTTAACTATCTGCTGTGCAGGAAGCAGGCTCTCAAGAACCTGTGAACCGACAGCACGCTCGGTAACCGATTTGGTAAATTCCTTAACTACCTTAAAGTTAACGTCAGCCTCGAGCAGTGCGAGCTTGACCTCACGCATACCCTCCTTAACGTCAGCCTCGGTAAGTTTTCCCTTGTTCCTGAACTTTTTGAAGGCGTTAGCAAGCTTCTCAGTTAAACTTTGGAACATCTTGATTTCCTTTCGTGATTACTTCGACAAGACGGCGAATCTCAGCCGCCTCATCTGCAAGAGAGCCTTCGTCAAGCCTTCTGCTTAAGCTAAGCAGGGAAGCGGTGACCTCTTCAAGCTCCTCATGCCTTTTTGCAAGCATAAGCTTGCTTTCGTATAGCTCGAGCGTCTCTTCACCTTTTTTAATAAGGTGTCTGACACCCTGACGGGATATACCCTCACCGGCCGCAACCTCGGCAAGTGAAAGATCGTCGTCATAGTATGCTCTCATCACACTGCGAATATGCTCGTCGAGCAGATCCTCGTAAAAGTCAAGCAAATATGCAATTTTCATATTCTTTTCAAACATATCGCTCACTCCAAAAAGTGCTGTAAAGCAAATCGCTTTACAAGTATAACATAACGCTTCACGTTTGTCAATAGGTTTTTGAAATTTTTTTAAAATAAAAATGCCCGCAAAAATACGGGCATTTTGATGTATTATTCTTCGTCATCGGAAAGCTTGATTCCACGCTTTTTCACGCACTCGGTGAGGAGATATTCTATCTGTCCGTTTATGGAGCGAAAATCGTCCTCTGCCCATTTTGCAAGAGCGTTGTAGAGCTTTGTTGAAACACGCAGGGGAATCTGCTTTTTCGTCTTATCTCCCGTTTCCTTCATAATTAATATAAAGAGCCGGAGTTTACAACAGGCTGTGCGTCCTTGTTGCCGCAGAGAACAACGAGAAGGTTGGAAACCATGGCTGCCTTTCTCTCCTCGTCAAGCTTAACGGTGTCGTTTTCTGCAAGACGCTCAAGTGCCATTTCTACCATTCCTACAGCACCGTCAACGATCATTCTTCTTGCATCGATAATTGCAGATGCCTGCTGACGCTGAAGCATTACTGCCGCGATCTCGGGTGCGTACGCAAGATAGGTGATCCTTGCCTCGATTATTTCGATGCCTGCCTCGTTTACGCGGGACTGGATCTCGTCACGGATCCTTGCTGCAACCACCTCGCTCGAGCCACGAAGGCTGCCCTCGTCGGCAATTCCGTCACCGGTGGTATCTACGCCGGGAGCAACGTCGTAGGGATAAATTCTTACAACGTTACGAAGAGCACTGTCGCACTGAAGGGAAAGGAACTCCTTGTAGTTATCTACGTTAAATACAGCCTTTGCGGTATCTACTACACGCCAGATTACCGCGATACCGATCTCTATGGGATTGCCGAGGCAGTCGTTTATCTTCTGGCGGCTGTTGTTGAGGGTCATGATTTTAAGAGAAAGCTTGTTGCTTTCAATGGTAACGTTAACGTTGCTGGAGGTACCGTTTTCGGTAACTGCAAAGAGGGGAGCAGTGCTTACGTCACCGCTCTGATTAAGCTTGGTCTTTGCGGCGGGGTTAAAGGAGGTGCAGAAGGGATTTACCCAGAAGAAGCCGTCGCCCTTTATAGTTCCTACGTATTTACCGAAGAGGGTAAGAACGAGTGCCTCCTGAGGCTTAAGCACCTTAAGGCCGAGCAGAGGTATCCAGCACACGCAAATAGCCACCAGAGCGATAATAAGAAGTGCAGAGGGGTCCTCGTCGGTGCTGAGAATAGCTCCATAGATCAACAGAGCTACACATGCGAACATAAACAGAATAGTGAGAACAAGAACGAGCATACCGTTCTTTTTGTTGGTTAACTGAATTTCTTTCATTGAAGTAATCCTTTCATATAATTTATTCTGATATCATAATGATATCATAAATACGGAAAATTGTCAATATATTTCCATAAAAATCTTAAAAAAATAAAAGAACCCACACGCCCCCACGTGTAGGTTCTCGATGCCGCAATATGTAACCAATAACCCTAGCATCAACGTCGGTGTAAGCATCATAGGATTGATGCCTCTTCTGTGGATGCTTTGCAGCTTTATTATTATACTATATTTTGCGGGATTTGTAAATATGCCAATTTTAACAATTTTTTTATTTAAAGTTTGTCAAAAAAGTGGAAAATGCAAAAAAATAAAAAAGTTTAAAAAAACTATTGACAAATTGATGGAAGGGTGTTATAATACTACAGAAGTTGAAATAAACTTTGAAAATAAAGCAGAATTTCCGTTCTCACCATGCCACAGAGAGTGCGTATGGTTAATACTTTTTCCTCTATCAAGAGGAGTGGTGTGCGTACGGAGATTCTCTGTATGCATTTTTTTATTCTTGGAGGTACAAAACCATTAAACCCAACAATTCTAAGGATTTACCTATCAACGAGGAAATTAACGTTCCTGAGGTCAGAGTTATCGGCCCCGGTAACGAGCAGGTCGGAATCATGAAGATTGACGACGCACGCAGCTATGCTTACAACAACAACGTTGACCTCGTGCTTATCGTTCCCAATGCAACTCCCCCCGTATGCCGTGCTATCGACTACGGTAAGTTCTGCTTTGAGCGTGATAAGAGAGAGAAGGAAGCTAAGAAAAAGCAGGTTATCGTAAAGGTTAAGGAGATTCAGCTTTCCTGCCGTATTGAGCAGCATGATTTCGAGACCAGAGTTAACCATGCAAAGAAGTTCCTTTTGGAAGGTAATAAGGTTAAGGCGGTAGTTCGCTTCAAGGGTAGAGAAATGTCTCACACCGAGCTTGGCCGCGAGGTCATTCTCAAGTTCGAGGAGGCATGCCGTGAGGTTGGTGCCGCTGAGAAAAAACCTGTTCTTGACGGAAGATACATGTCTATCATTATCAGTCCCGTCAAGCAGGACAAAAAGTAAGTTTATTAAATAATGGGTATTTACCCGGACAGAAAAGGAGAAATACACAATGGGAAAGATTAAAACACACAAGGCTTCTGCCAAGAGATTTTCTCTTACCGGTAGCGGCAAGGTAAAGATGTCCCACAACAACCATCGTCATAAGCTCGGTCTTAAGACCGCAAAGCGTAAGAGAGGTCTTCGCAAGAGTGCTATCCTTAGCGAAAGCTTTGCACCTACTTACAGAAACCTTATTAACAAGTAATAAGGTAGAGAAGAAAATCAGGAGGATAATGTAAAATGGCAAGAGTTAAGGGCGCTATGATGACGCGCAAGAGAAGAAATAGCATACTCAAGGCTGCAAAGGGCTATTGGGGTTCCAAGTCCA
>JAZSEC010000039.1:0-51550 GCA_045531485.1 Eubacteriales bacterium
TCTTCGTACTCCTTACGCTCCTCCTCTTCGGTGAGCGGCTTTTCATCTACAACCTCTGTCTTGCTTTCGGAGATAGCAGGGCCGATAAGACTGCGGTATTCAGCCATAAAGGCATCAAAGTCTATTGTCTCCTCGGGGGAGCTTATGTCCTCATCGTTATCGTAGAGCAGGGCGGCAAGCTTGTCGGCTTCCTTGTCCTCTGATATATACTTTTCGGTTTCCTCGGTGGAAAGTGTTTTCTTCTCGTTTTCCATCCTTAGCACCGCCTTTCATTTGATTTAATAATATATTTTACCACATTATGCAAAGAATTACAATAATTTTACGCAAAATAATTTAAAAATAAATGCGACCCTTCATCCCGAAGGGTCGCATAATACCGTATGTATGAATCAAGAGTTCAAAATTTTGTAAAGCTCGGATTTGGAAAGTCCGCGATCCTTTGCTGCTTTTTTTATTGCGTCCATTCTGGAAAGACCGTCGCTCTCGTAGGACTTAACGTGATCCTCGGGGGAGAGTGAAAGCAGCTCCTTAACTCCATCCTCGATCAGCTCTCCCTTAAAGCCATCTACTATGAGAACGTACTCTCCGCGAGGCTCGTTCGCAGAATAAAACTCAACAGCACAACCGAGCGTCGTACGCCTGATTTCTTCATTTAGCTTGGTTAATTCGCGGCAGAGCGATATTTTTCTGTCATTTCCAAACACATCCGCCATGTCGAGCAGAGTTGCTTTAAGCTTGTGAGGTGCTTCGTAGAATATAAGAGTCCGATCATCGTTTTTCACCTTTTCCAGCTGGCGTCGTCTGTCGCTCTTGTTAGCCGAAAGGAAGCCCTCAAAGGCAAATCTTCTGGTTCCAAGTCCCGACACCGACAGTGCGGAAACGGCGGCACACGCACCCGGAATAACCGAAACTGTGATGCCGGCCTCGGCACACAGAACGACGATATCCTCGCCGGGATCGCTGATAGCAGGCATACCTGCGTCTGTAATAAGGGCACAGGATTCGCCCGAAAGCAGTCTTGCAACCAGCCTCTCACCTGCCGATTTTTTGTTATGCTCGTGATAGCTTACCAGCTCGTTTTTTATTCCCAGAGCGGTAAGCAATCTCAATGAATTTCTCGTATCCTCTGCTGCTATAAAATCTACTTCGCTTA
The DNA here is from genome assembly GCA_045531485.1 of Eubacteriales bacterium. Classification (GTDB taxonomy): domain Bacteria; phylum Bacillota; class Clostridia; order Oscillospirales; family CAG-272; genus UBA1740. The sequence goes on from JAZSEC010000039.1 coordinate 1,157, forward strand.
GCACCTTGATTGCTCTTTCGGACATATCCGAAAGGTTTCCGATAGGCGTTGCTACCAGATACAGCGTGGATTTTTCTACCTTGTTCTTCTCGGTCATTATCTCTTAAACTCGGAAGGGAAGCTTCCGTTCTCCATAATATAATTCATATCGTCGGTGTAATTCTTGTGGCCCTTATCGGTGTAAATGATCAGCGGCTTAGTCAGCAGCAGACCGCACCTTCCTCCGGCTTTTCCTTCCATCAATGCCATTGACGGCTCGGAGTCGCGGTCTGCGTGTACCAGGGTCAATCTCTTAGGCTCAAGATCGTTTCCACGCATAGCGTCAAGAAGATCGACTAATCTGTCGGTTCTGTAAACTGCCACAAAACAACCGCCGAATTTCAGCATTTTTCTTGCCGACTTGCAGAAGTCATATATATCTCCGCACACCTCATGACGTGCGATGTTTTTCTTTTCTTTAAGGTTACCTCTGCCCGAGGTGGTCTTCATATAAGGCGGATTTGAGAAGATGATATCAAACTCCTTTTCGGGTTTGTAATCTCTTAAATCGGTATGCACCGCACAAAGCCTCTCGCCAAGGCAGTTAAGCTCCGCATTACGCCTAGTAAGGTCGGCGTATTCCTCCTGTACCTCAAGGGCAACCACCTTCTCCAGCTTTTCTCTGGTCAGCAGAAGCATAGAGATAATTCCGCTTCCACTGCCAAGCTCACAGCCGTATTTATATTTTCCGTTTATAAAGCCTGCCAGCAGCAGGGCATCGGTGCCGAAGGTAAGCCCATCGGTCTTTTGAATAAGCTTAAGCTTATCGTTTACGTAGTCACAGCGTTCCATAATCATCTCTTCTTGGGTGGTATAGTGGTCAATCGTATTTGCAGAAAAAAAGCGGAGAAAGATCCCCGCTTTTTTCGTTTCCCACTTGTGGGGAATAAGTATAATTATTCCTCTGCAGGAGCACCTACAGGACAAGCGTCTGCACAAGAACCGCAGCTGATGCACTCATCAGCGTTGATTACGAACTTGCCATCGCCCTCGGAGATGCAACCGGTGGGGCAAGCATCTGTACATGCACCACAGCTGATGCACTCATCGGAAATTCTGTATGCCATTTGACTAACCTCCATTTTTGTTGTCACATATATTTTATCACATCTGTGAAAAAAATCAAGACTATTTCATAAAAAAGTTATAAAAAGTTGCAAAGTTGTGCGAAAAATTAATCCTCGGTTATTTCTTCTTCGTCCTTTTCCTTGCTTGCCTGCTTGCCGGGGCGGGAGATAACCTTCACGTCACGCACCTTGTAGAGTTTAGGTGCGTCCTTGTCGTTGTCGTTAAGGCGAACCTTGATCTCTCTTGCCAGGGGCTTGGTTTCAATGACCACGCCATCGCCATCGGGGGTCTTGACCACCGATCCGTTGGGGGGAGTCTGCTTGATAGCCTCCTCATAGGTCTCGTGCTCGTAACGAAGACAGCACATAAGTCTGCCGCAGGCACCCGATACCTTGGAGGAATTAAGCGAGAAATTCTGCTCCTTGGCCATCTTGATGGAAACCTGGACGAAGTCGCTGAGGAAGCCGGAGCAGCAGAGCTTTCTGCCACAGATACCGATGCCGCCAAGCATTTTAGCTTCATCACGTATACCTATCTGACGAAGCTCGATTCTGGTACGGAAGGTGGAGGCGAGATCGCGTACAAGCTCTCGGAAGTCAACTCTCGACTCGCAGGTGAAATAGAAAATAAGCTTGGAGTTATCGAAGGTATATTCAGCACCGACCAGCTTCATACCGAGATTGTGAGCCGCTACCTTCTTTTCACAAATAGCTATAGCCTCCTCCTCGGCTGCACGGTTCTTTTCATAATGCTGAAGATCTGCCGCGGTAGCAACTCTGGTAACCGGCTTCAAGGGAGATACTATCTCCTCCGAGCTTATCACCTTATTTGCAACCTTAACGGTTCCCATCTCTACACCTCGGGAGGTTTCAACGATTACCCTTTCTCCAACCGAGAGCTTAAGCTCCTCGGGAGAGAAGAAGTATATTTTTCCTGCCTCGCGGAAGTTTACTCCAACTATTTCCACCTCTTTTGGCAGGGATACCTCGGTGTTTTCCACCTCGCTGATCTCTACCTCGGGTTCATTTATGTTTTTTATGTTTTCGGACATTTCTTTTTCCTTTTTTCTTTGTATTTTTTGCCTTGCAACCGTCAGACGTTTGCCGCTTGTCTGAGATTAGAGCATAGGCTTGCTAACAGATTCGATACGTTTGCGTTTCTTGAAATAAGCTCGTGAGAATCGTTGACCGCGTTGTACACGGCGGTAAGTCTTCTTGCAGATATGTCACCGCACAGTCTATCTGCTTCCTCTGCTGAGGGGAAGAACACAGTCTTGGCAGAGCGATCGTACTTAATGACGATAAGATCTCTTAGGGCATTCATAAGCCTCTCAAGTGCCAGCGAAAGCTCGCTTCGCTTTGTTGGGAAACGGGATACCGCACTGTAAATGCTTGAATATGACGGCTTCTGACCGATAGCACAAATGAGCTGGATTATCTCCTCACGCTCCTCCTCGTTCTCGTCGGATAGTCTTTTGCTTATCAGACTTTTGGCAAGACCGAGTCTGCCGTCCGCACTCATGATAAGCCCCATAAATCTATCCTTGGCAGTCGCCCTCATGGCTCTCGCCTCCGAGCTTGATTTTATTAGCTCCTCAATCAGCGTCTCGTCGTCAAAGCGTGACATTGCGATATACTGTGCACGGCTTTTAATAGTTGTAAGGATCCTGTCGCACTCCTTCGCCAGAAGAATTATAGTTACCGACCTCGGAGGCTCCTCCAGTACCTTCAGCAATGCATTCTGTGCCTCGGGAGTCATGCACTCGGCGTCGTCAATAATATAGATCTTATGCTCGGATTCGGTGGAGGACAGGAACATATCCTCGCGGAATTCCTTGACCGGCTCAACACCGAGCGTTGCCTTATCCTTATTTTTTGCAAGAAGCTTGACGTCGGGGTAATTACCGTCGTAAATTCTCTGACAGCTGCTGCATCTGCCGCAGGGAAGAGGACTGCCGGGGTTATCCTTCATCTCGCAGTTCAGTGCTGCCGCCATTTCGGTGGCCAGGGTTGACTTTCCGCTACCTGACGGACCGCCTATAAGAAATGCGTGCGGAACCGTACCGTTCTCAATAGCACGGCCTATTCTTTTTTTAGTTTCCTCGTTGCCAAGCAGCCTTGGAAAATAGCCTCGCACACGCACACCTCCCCTGAAATAATATTACACCAATAACTATTTTATCATTAAATAATTAAAAAGTCAATGGAAAAAAAGTTCTCACCGCTAAAATTCTAATAAATAAAAGGGGATAATAGACAGATTTCGGTTGACTTTTCAAAATTTCTTTGCTATAATATCATTGTAAATAAAGATTTTTGAGAGGATATAGAAATGAAAGAGATCAAAATTAAGCTCAGCAACGTCCAGGATATCAGAGAGTTCGTCAACGTGGTTATTCTTGCAGACTACGACGTTGACCTCGTTCAGGGCAGATACGTAATCGACGCTAAGTCCATTATGGGTATCTTCTCTCTCGACCTTCTCTCTCCCATCAGCCTTGTTGCTCACACCAATAACGCAGATGCTCTCTTTGAGAAGCTTGCGAGATTCGTTGCATAAAATTCTATAAAAAAGAGCGTAGTCAAGTGCTACGCTCTTTTTTATTTATACTTGCTGTTTGCTCTTTCCTTGTCCTTGCGTTTGTTTTCGCCTACCTGAAGTGCCTCTACAGCTGCCACGAAGAAGCAGAGCACCGCCAACGATATGATAGCAAGACACAGAAGGCTGACAATGATATTAATCGCCATATTCTGAATGGTCACGCTCAGCCTGAAAATAACCAAAGCCGCCATAACTATAGCAGAAACTATAATTCTTATTATGGGTGACTTGTAGGAGCGAAGGGTAAGGTTTGGATCAAAAAAATTAAAGTATTGAAGAAACTGTTTCATATAATCACCTGAGTCGTTTTCTTATAGTTTATCATAAACGTCATGACTTTTCAATAGGGTTAATTGTTAAATTTTATATTAAAAGTCGAAAAAGGGTCTTGACAGAGAAGCAATGTTTTGTTATAATGAAACAAACGGTTGAACAATCGTTCAACTGTAATTTCAAAAGGAGAAATAAATGAATCATCATGAGCATAACGTCCCCTCCTGCGAATGCGAGGAGCTGCACGTTGACGTAATTGAGAGGAAAAGGGTAGAGATGCCCGAGGAGAACACGCTTTATGATCTCTCTGACTTCTTCAAGATCCTTGGCGATTCGACCCGAATCAGCATTTTGTTTGCTATAGATGGCGAGCCTATGTGTGTCTGCGATATTGCAAATCTTCTTGGAATGACAAAATCCGCCGTTTCCCATCAGCTGAAGATTCTTCGCCAGAGCGATCTTGTCACATATAAAAAGTCGGGCAAAAATGTATTCTACACCCTTGCCGACGATCACGTAAGAGATATTATCGAGAAGGCACTCGAGCATATTAAGGAATAATTTTAAGGAGAAATAAATATGAAAATTAAGTATGTAATTACCGGACTTGACTGTCCTAACTGTGCGGCAAAGCTTGCGTCGCAGATGTCGAATATTGATGGCATCGAATCCGCAAAGATCAACTTCCTGACCGAGAAGCTTACCGTCGAAACCACACTTGACGAGTCAGCAGCCTACACCGCACTCACTAAGGCTGCAAAGGCATTCTCAAGAGATATAAATATTGAAAAATGAAACGCATTCTCAAGTTTATTAAATCCGAACTCGGCAGAATAGTAATTGGTTTGATTTTCTTTGTTTCGGCACTTATTGTAGAGCAGAATTTGGATAAGTATATTGCACTCGGTCTGTACATAGCAGCTCTGCTTGTGTCCGGAATCACTGTTTTTATTGATGCGGTAAGAGGCATTTTCAGACGTGATCTACTGGATGAGAAGTTCCTTATGTCCATCGCCTCCATAGGTGCTATGATCGTTGGTGAATGGCGTGAGGGCGTGGCTGTTATGCTGTTCTTCCTTGTGGGCGAAACCTTTGAACATCACGCCGTGCGTAAGTCCCGTGCATCTATTCGCAGTCTTATGGACATCTGTCCCGATGAGGCGTGCGTGCTTACCGACGAGGGTGAAGAGATGATGGACGCTGAGGACGTGGAGATCGGCAGCATTATAGTTATCCGTCCCGGCGAGCGTGTTCCTATAGATTCAGTGGTCACACTCGGCTCTGCCGACGTGGATACCTCCAGCATGACGGGCGAGCCTCTGCCGGTGTCGGTATCCGTGGGCTCCGAGCTTTCCAGCGGATATATTGTAACCAACGGTCTTCTCCATGCCAGAACCGTCAGGGAATCGGGCGATTCTGCTGCTGCACGCGTTCTTGCACTTGTGGAGAATGCCAATGAAAGCAAATCAAGAGAAGAAAGCTTTATTACCAGATTCTCAATATATTACACTCCCGCGGTAGTTATTATCGCACTCCTTGTTGCAATAATACCGCCTATATTCAATCTCGGATCGCTTGGCGATTCCATATATACCGCCTTGACCTTCCTTGTAATCTCCTGTCCCTGTGCATTGGTTATTTCCGTACCGATGGCATTCTTCGGTGGAATCGGAGGAGCTGCCTCACGAGGCATTCTCTTTAAGGGAGGCAACGTATTTTCAAAGGTTGCTACTGTGGAAAAGATAGCATTTGACAAAACCGGAACTATCACCAGCGGTAAATTTGAGATCGGAAGCGTTGAATGTATAGATATAGATAAGAATGAGCTTCTTTCCTATACCGCATCGACCGAGCAGGCATCGAATCATCCTATTGCGGACTGTCTTAAGCAGGCGTCCGAATGCATCATTCCATACGATTCTGCTATCGAGCATGCCGGTGAGGGAGTAATAGCCAAATATAAGGATATTTACTGTGCCGTGGGTAATTCCAGGCTCATGTCTAGGCTGGGTATCAGGCTTCCTGAGGAGGATGATCGCTCGGGTAGGGTTTACGTTGCGATTTCCGGCAGACTTTGCGGAATTATTAGTATTTCCGATCAGATCAAGCCCGAGGCAAAGACTTCACTTGAAAGGCTTCGAGCCCTCGGTGTCAAAAGAAGCTTTATCCTTTCGGGTGACAGACGTGATAACGTGCTTCGAACTGCAGATGCAATTGGCGTTGACGAGGCACATTTCGAGCTTACCCCGGAGCAGAAGTACGAGAAGCTTGAGGGCATTATCTCTACCTCCAAAAGCACAATGTACGTGGGCGACGGAATCAACGATTCACCCTCCCTTGCACGTGCGGATGTAGGCGTTGCTATGGGTAGCGTCGGACAGGACAGCGCTATTGAGGCAGCCGACGTCGTCGTTATGACCGACAGTTTGGCAAAGCTTCCTGAAGCAATACTGATAGCAAGAAAAACGATAAATATTTCTTGGCAGAACATAATTTTTGCCCTTGGAGTAAAGGGAATGATTCTACTGCTGGGACTTTTCGGTCTTGCTAATATGTGGCTCGCGGTGTTTGCTGACGTGGGCGTTGCCGTTCTTGCGATACTCAACTCTATGCGTGCACTTAAGGCACCTAAAATTAAATAAGTAAAAAAGAGAGGTATGCTGAAATACCTCTCTTTTTATTTGAATAAAGTGGGTTAAAATCTGTTTTTCATCGCCTTTTCGATGGTTCTGTCGGCATCTCTCTTTGCGGCGGAATCACGCTTGTCATAGAGCTTTTTACCCTTACAAAGACCGAGTGCCATTTTTACTCTAGAGCCCTTGAAATAGAGCGACAGGGGAACAAGGGTATAACCCTCGCGGCTGACAAGACCTGTCAGCTTCATAATCTCTCTCTTGTGCATCAGAAGCTTCTTGGGGCGTAGGGGATCCTTGTTAAAAATGTTGCCCTGCTCGTAGGGGCTGATATGCATACCGAGAGCAAAAAGCTCGCCCTCGTCTACCTCACAGTAGGAGTCCTTGAGGTTTACGTTGCCTGCTCGAAGCGACTTTACCTCGGTACCGAACAGCTCAATACCCGCTTCGTAGGTTTCTATTACAAAATAATCGTGCCGTGCCTTGCGGTTTTCGGCAATAATTTTTCCTTCTATCTTCATCTTTCACTCGCAAATAGGTTATTTTACCTATATACTATCACATTTTTTCGTCGAAATCAACCGTTTTTTGCAAAGACGCGTGAAAGATCCTCAAGAATTTTGAATTTTATATTATATTTTCCCGAGGTTATAAGTGTAACCTCTTCGTTAGTATAGTCGATAAGGCCGTCGTCAGCAGGTGCATTTTCGGTTGCTATCTCCGTACATAGGGGCGGATACATTACGCACCACCAGTTTTGTCCTTCGCCTCGGCCTATGATAACCCTGAGCGATAGATAGTAGCCTGCAGGCAGGCTAAAGTCCTCGTATTCCCGTGTTTCGTACCACTCCTTACCCAGCGTTGCCTTGACGCTATAATCATAGCCCCACTCGGCAATTTTTTCCTTTGCACTTTTTTCGATTTTCGGCAAAAGCATTTCCATTCTCGCTGTTGCCTCGGTGATCGATTCGCCACGAAGGCTGTTTCCGAACTCTGTCAGAATATAATCCCTGACTCTTATTTTAAGCGACTGATCCTCGTCTTTGTCGGAATTTGCTAATATATGTAGCCTTATCGTGTCCTCATATATTTCGCCCTCTGCCTCGGTGGGAACTACTGCCAGCACCATAGTTACTATCAAAATTGTGAATGCATATTTTACTAAGTCCTTCATTTATTTTTCCTTTCCTGCCACGTTCGGCTATCTCATTCTTGACAGCATGGCAGAAAAGTATGCAGGGAAAAATAAAAAACGGAGAAAACCTCCGTTTTAAGTAAACGATCAGCTTCTGACCTCGTCCTCAACCACGTAGCCAAGGTCGATGGGCGTTGCCAGGTTTCTCACCAGTCGGTCGAAGAAATCCTTTGCACGACCACCGTCGGAAAAGACGTCCTTAGCCTCTCGCTCGGTTCTGTTACCCAGTCTGTCGGTCATAGATATTCTCACCGAGTATAGTGGCAGCCTCCAGTCATCCGTTCGCTCACCCTGGCGTAAAATCAACTCGTATGTATAAGAGTGACCGCCATCCGATCTCTCTTCCTTTGATATAATGTTACTAAGCAGCTTGTTCTTCATTTTATCCTCCGATTGTCTTTTTATTTATTCTATTATCATTCTATCACAAATAGAATTTATTTGTCGTTGAGAAATAGGGGGTAAAAAAAGAAGCTTTTTTGTCGTTACTTAAAGTGATTGTAAATATTGCCTTTTTCACTAAAATCAATATAGAATTATAAAGATCGCCCAATCTGGCGGTGAGAAAAATGACGGAAAAAGCATAATATTAAAAAGAAAAATGACATAAAAAGATGAAAAAAACATCAATTTATGCCATTTTGACTTGCTGAAAGCAAGAAATGCAATATTACTGCCTATCAGATGTCCCAAAGCTCGATCTGAGCCTCGGAATTTACTTTTCCGTCGCTTCTCACCGTGCGGAAATAATAGTATCCGTCCGCCTCGCCACGCTGAACCCGAAGCTTTTCGCCGATCTGTGCTTCGTTTGAGTAGTTGATGGTAATAGATCTTATCATCTTGCCCTGAAGCGGCAGGAAGTTTGAGTACATATCAGGATACTTGGTATTGTTCATGTGTCTGTTTTGATCCACGTCGCCGTAGTGAACGCCGTATCCTCCCACGTCGGTCATCTCGGACGGTAGCTTCATTGCCTTGAGTATAAGTCCGTTATGTGGCAGTGTAGGCAGTCCCAGGTTAAAATCGTTTACACGAACTAATGCACGGCTTTCGGTATCGATAAGGGCCCATACCGATATTGCTCTTGCTACTACCTCGCCGTCGGACTCAAGTGCGTAGCAGCGGAGAAAGCTGTAGCCACGGCTCTCGCAGGGGTAGGTTATGGCTGTAAGCGGTGTATAGGCGGGCAATGGTCTTAGTACCTCCAGCTTTACTCTTGAGAGAATAAAGGCACGGTTGTTGCTCTTCAGATTGTCGTAGGACATACCACTCTCGGTAAGCTGGCATTGAGCCGCGGTCTGTATATATTTCATTATTGATGAGGTCTTTGCCACTCCGTTGTAATCAACGTCATGTACGTCAACCTCGGTTTTCATTCTGTATTCCATATCTTTTGCCTCCAATGTAAATATCTTACATCAAACTTTTCCGATTGTCAAATTTTTTCTGATAAAAAATTGTGAATTTTTATAATAGATGTAGACAAGCGTGTATTTATCTGCTAAAATTAAGATACAAATATTATTGATAAACAAAAAGGCGGTTATTAATATGATAGTAATTACTAAGGATAATTTTAAGACTGAGGTTGAGGAGTTCAGCGGCCTTGCAGTAATAGATCTCTATGCAGATTGGTGCGGCCCTTGCCGTATGATTGCTCCCGTCCTTGCAGAGCTTGAGGGTGAATACCCCGACGTAAAGTTCTGTAAGATCAACGTAGACGACGAGCCCGATCTTGCTAGAGCCTTCAACGTAAAGAACATTCCCATGGTGGCTTTCGTTAAGAACAATGTTTTCGAGGACGTTTCCGTCGGCTTCGTACCTAAGGACGCTCTTAAGAAAAAACTGGAGGAAAATCTATGAAGATAAGGTTCAACGAGGACAAGGAGATAGTTGCCGCGGTTAAAGAGGGACTTAAACGTTCCGGCGGATACTGCCCCTGTCGATTTGAGCGTACCGAGGATAATAAGTGCATGTGCAAGGAGTTCCGCGAGCAGATAGCAGACGAGAGCTTTGAGGGATATTGCCACTGTTACCTTTACTATAAGGAAAAGTAAATATAAATTATCGGCAGGACAGAGGCGTTGCTTCGTATATTTCCTGCCGATTTTTGTTTATATATTTCGCATTATGCCACCTTCCGACGATGGCGGTTTTTTTATGCAGTTTTCCTTCGAAATGTTAACCACTTAGGCTATTGAAGAAATGGTATTTTGGTGGTATAATAACCACGACTTATTGGCAAATAATGGTAAATTTGGAGGGAAACATGAAAAAAGTCATCACATCACTTATAGTTTTTAGTTTGCTTATCCTCGCCCTGATCGTCACGGTTGGAGCCGAGGACGTTGAACGTGGCGGAACGCTTCGATCTATCAGTCTTTATAGCTATCCGACCAAATCGGTTTACGGTGCCTTCGAGGAGCTGAATACCGACGGGCTATCGCTTCTTGCAGTCTACAGTGACGGTAGCGAGAGGATAATATCCGGGCGTGACGTGCGTGTGTCATATCTTCGCGATAGCTGTTTGAGGGTGGGTGATGATTCGGTGATTCTGTCCTACGGTGGCAAGAGCATCAGTCTGCCCGTGACGGTAAATCGAATAGCCTATGATCTAAGCGAGCTTGCCGTAAGCGGCTTTTCCACCGTTTATAACGGAAAATATCAGTCCTACGCTTCAATGATTCCAAGAGTTATAGGACTTGACGGTATTCCTCTCGTAATAGATGCCAAGGGCGGGGGAGTAAATGCGGGTGAGTATGATATCAGCATAGATTTTTCCACCGAAAGCGTGGATTATCTTCTCCCGGAGAGCAGGGTTATTACAATGACGGTAGCTCCCGCCACTGCACAAATAGTATGGAGCGAGCTTTCATTTACCTACGACGGCAGAAGTAAGTCGCCGATTGCATATTACACCGACGTGAACGGAGCCAAGGTATATCCCACGGTGACCGGTGCCGCTACTAACGCGGGGACAGGCTACGTAGCAAGAGCTACGGTAAACGACCCTAACTACAAATTCCTATCCACCTCGGTAAGCTATGAGATAAAAAAAGCAGATTACGATTTTTCGGGAGTAGTGTGGAGCAAGGATAGCTTTACCTACGACGGAGGTAAAAAGAGCATATCCGCCAGCGGTCTTCCTGCAGGGGTCAGCGTTATTGGTTATACAGGGGACCGTGGAACCGATGCGGGAATGTACACCGCCGTTGCAATGCTCTCTTGGGATGAAAGAAACTATAATGCTCCCGCATCGCTTACTCACACCTGGGAGATACTGAAGGCTGACTACGATATGTCCGGCGTGGAATTTAAGGCGGATAGTTTTGTTTACGACGGAGTTATGCATTATCCGACCCTTGTCGGCAGTATGCCGGTCGGTGCAGACGGCATACAGCTTAATTACAGCTTTTCTGCAGGAGCTTGCCATGTGTCGGAGGGAGTGGTATCGGTAGTTATCAGCTTTCTATCGGAGAGTAAAAACTATAATCTTCCCCCCGAGCGTCACTCCAGCGTAAGCATCACTCCCCTTGGCATCGAGGTCAACTGGGGCGAGAGCTCGCTTAGCTATACCGGACAGGAGCAGATGCCTGAGGCCTTCGCAGAGGAGTGCGTGATCATGGTTGAGGGCGGAAGAACGGACGTGGGTAACTATACCGCCACCGCTATCACCGATAATACAGATTATTATATTAAAAATGACAAAATAGAGTACGCCATCGTTAAGGCGGAAAATAGCTGGATACAGATGCCCGCCGATTCCACCTGCTTTGAGGGGAAGGATATTATTATCAAGGGTAAAAGCCTCTTTGGCGATGTGATTTATACCTACTATTCCGATCCCGAGGGGATAACCGAGATATCAAAGCCTACCGAATGCGGAAAATATTATGTTCGCCTATCGGTTCTTGACACCATAAACTACGGAGGGATGGAGTCGGAAATACTTAGCCTTGAGATCGTGGAGATCGTTCCCGTATCCTTTATTGCAGCGATTACCAGGGAAGATCTTTCTGCCTTTGACAGACTTTCTGCCGATGACGTTATTTGCTCGGTAGTTAATAACGACGGCAGTATAAGAATAGTGGATTTTGATTCCGTTAAGGTGGCTTATGAAAATGGTGATTCCTTCCGCAGAAGCGATAAGTCTGTAACCTTAAAATACGGTGAATTCAGCTTCTCACTTAAGATAAGCGTAGGTTATGCCGATTACGATCTCAGCGGTGTAACCTGGAAGAACACCGATCAGGTATATGACGGCAGTGCAAAGCAGCCTACTCTTACGGGACTTCCCGCAGGAGTTTGTGTAAGCGAGTATCTGGGCGGTGAGATGATAAATGCAGGAGTATACAGAGTATATGCAAGGCTTGATTATGATGAGGAAAACTATAACGAGCCCAGCATCGCTCCTTGCGATTTTCGTATCAGCAAATGTCCCGTAGCTTCTCCATATATTTCTGCAACTTATAACGGCGAGGACATTACACCGGTATCGGATTCGAAGCTTTATTACGTTATCGGAAGCTCGTCTTTTAAGAATGCGGGTAAATACGTAATAACCGTAGGTCTTGCCGATCCTGATAACTATATATTCTCGGATAGCAGCGACGATACCGACAGCGGTATATTCGAGATATTGCCCGCCACCATCGGCGTTAAGGTTTACGACGTAAGGCTCAGGCTTTTCGAGAAGCTTGGAAGCGTGGAGTATGACGTCATATCGGGTCAGGCCTTTGGTAGCGACTTCGTTGGTATAACACCCTATCTGGACGGAAATCGGGTGCTTATCCGATCTAACAATCCGAACTACGTTCTTGACGTGGAGGCGGGTAGGCTTATCCGTCTGCCGTATCCTACCTTCAACGGATTTATCATAATAATGGTTATCGCACTTGGCCTTGTTGTGCTTGTTCTGGTATGCTTAAGGATTTACCGTATAAGGCATAGGCTTGTAAGTGCGGGAGCTATGCTTAAATGCAGATGGCATAATCGCTATTTCAAGGCGGAAACACCTAAATCCGATCCTCCGAAAAGGGTGAGAAAAAGACCGGATTTTTCCTATGAAGCAAGACTTGCCGAGTCCGATCAAACCCCTGCGGAGGAGATTGATGATGAAGGATACGAGAGGGACGAGGATGAAATTGACGAAAATCAACAGATAATCGAGTTTGAAATAGATGCAGATAAGGCAGATTCTCTTATATCCGATTCTTTGGCAAAGAGCCTGATAAAGCGTGACGGAGAGATAATTTATACAAGTGGCAGCAAAAAGGCTGTTATGAACGTTGAGGATATTGGCAGGGCGTTTTCTTCGGGACAGCGTGTCGATATCAACAGACTAAAGGAAAAGGGGCTGGTTGATGAGGATAGTGCATATCTGAAGGTTCTTGGCGGCGGTAGACTGGATAAGGCACTTTCTATATATGCCAATGAGTTCAGTCTGTCGGCAGTAAAGATGATAGCTCTTACCGGCGGTCAGGCGATCAAAACGGTCACTATGAGAGAAAAGTCGGAGGGCGAAAAAGAATAAAAGCACTTGAATTTGAAACACAACTGTGGTAAAATGGTATAAAGGTTGTTTTTCGAAATAAAATGAAAGATCGGAGGCCATCCTATTGGTCTCCGATTATTTTTGGTGATATGATAGAAATTATTGATAAAAGCAAGGATTACGTAATAATATACAAACCTTCCGGTATCCCATCACAATCCGATCCCGGCGGAGATAAGGACGCTATGACACTGTGTAGTGAGCTTCTTCGCTCTATGGGGGAGCCCGACGTGCTTTACCTTATTCATCGACTTGATAGAGTAGTAGGTGGGCTTATCGTCTTTGCCAGGAATAAAAAGGCGGCTGCCCGCCTTTCCGCCGCCGTTGCCGACAGGCTGATCACGAAAAGATATTTTGCGGTAGTTGAGGGCAGAGCCAATGGGGGCGTTATGCGTGACTATCTTTATAAGGATGCCTCGCTTGGAAAGGCCTTCGTCACCGATAGAAAGCGTGGTGGAGTTAAGGAGGCAGAGCTTGAATACAGGACCATTGATACAGTAAAGCTACCTGATAGGGAGATTTCTCTTGTCAGTATAACTCTTAGGACTGGTAGATTTCATCAGATACGTGCTCAGTTCGCTTCACGTAAAATGCCACTAATTGGGGATAAAAAATACGGCAGTAAGGATTTTGGGGCAAAAACGCCCAGCCTTTTTGCTTATCATCTCGCCTTTGATCTTGGTGGAAGAAGTGTTTTTGCATCAAGGTTGCCTAATATAAAGGAATATCCATGGTCACTTTTTGAGGAGGAGAAATATGTCGATCAATACTAAGAAGCTTTATTACGAAGATGCATATATCAGCTCCTTTTCTGCGAAGATCATAGGGGTCAGTACTATTGATAACGGCTATGACGTTATTCTTGATGAAACCGCCTTTTTCCCCGAGGAGGGAGGTCAGTCTTCTGATACCGGTTACATCGGGAAAGCAAGGGTGACCCATGTATATGAGGAGAATGGGATTATTCATCATATAACCGACATGGCCTTGCCGCTTGGAAGGCAGGACTGCAGAATAGATTTTGATGCGAGATTTGAAAAGATGCAGTGCCATACCGCAGAGCATATCCTCTGCGGCATAATTCATAAGCATTTTGGCTTTGATAACGTTGGCTTCCATCTGGGTGAAGATGAGGTAACCTTTGATGTAAGCGGCGTTCTTGATCGCAGTCAGCTTGATATGGTTGAGATTATAGCAAACAACGTAGTTTTTTCCAACCTTGCCGTCAAAGCATACTTTCCGGTTGCCAAGGAGCTTGCGTCTATTGAGTATCGCTCTAAGCTGGGTATTACAGACGGTGTGCGGCTTGTTGAGGTGGACGGAACGGATATCTGTGCGTGCTGTGCTCCTCACGTATCCCGAACAGGTGAGATCGGTATGATAAAGATACTCGATTTTATGAAGCATCGCGGTGGTACTCGTATTTGGATGGTGGCAGGAGGTCGTGCATTGCTGGATTATCGCAGAAGATACGAAAGCGTAAAAAAAATATCCGCTATGCTTTCCACGCCTCAATCTCAGGTCGCGGATGCTCTTAAGAGTTACATTACTGACAGCGAGGAGATAAAGGCTTCGCTTAAGGCTGCAAGACTAAAAATTGCCGAGCTTAACGCTCTGTCTATTGAGCCGACCGAGGGTAATAGGGTAGTGCTTCTGCCCGAGCTGTCAATTCCGGAGTTGATTGCCTTTTCCAATATTGCAAATAAAAGGGTAGGAGGAATTACCGTGGCACTTTCCGGTGTTGACGGTGACTATAAATACGTCATCTCATCAAATTCGGTTGATTTACGCTCGATTTCAAGGGATATTAATTCTGCACTTGGTGGCAGGGGCGGCGGCAGACCCGAAATGATTCAGGGCTCATTCTCGTCAACCCTTTCAAAGATAGAGGATTATTTTAAATAAAAAATAGGGTGTTGCTGATGCAACACCCGAATAATTATATGAAGTTAAGTACAAGACTTGCCTTGGTGGGCTTGAGCTGTCGATATTTTACACCTGCCGCATCCAGCATTCTTCTTGAAGAGGACATAGACTTGGTGTCATGATACTTATCGGACAGATAGATTATCTCCTTAATTCCGGACTGGATGATAGCCTTGGCACATTCGTTGCAGGGGAACAGACCAACGTAAACGGTAGCACCTGCAAGCTGCTTTCCGCTTGCATTAAGAATAGCGTTAAGCTCGGCGTGAACTACGAAATCATACTTGGTTTCTCCCTTAGATTCATCTCTGTTCCAGGGGAACTCATCGTCAGAGCAGCCCTTGGGGAAGCCGTTATATCCGGTGGACAGTATACGCTTATCGCCGTCTATTATACAGGCACCTACCTGAGTGCTGGGATCCTTAGATCTCTTGGATGCCAGTATGGCAACCCCCATAAAATATTCGTCCCAGGATATATAGTCGTTTCTTTTATCCATGATAATCTCCCTAAAAGGTTTTTATTTATTTTAGCATAAATATTTGTGTCTGTCAATAAGCAATTAGGAAAGGAGTGAAAATGATGAATAACCCCTATACCGAATGCCGACTTTGTGCAAGAAAATGCGGTGTGGACCGTACTTCTAGCGTTGGCTTCTGTGGAATGAGCGACTCGGTATATATTGCCAGAGCAGCTCTTCATAGATGGGAGGAGCCGCCTATTTCCGGTGAGCGTGGCTCGGGAACAATATTCTTTTCGGGATGCTCTCTTTCCTGTGTATTTTGCCAAAACCGAGAGATATCACGCGGCAGAAGTGGTAAAAAAGTTAAGATATCTCGCCTGTCGGAAATGATGCTGGAGCTTCAGCGGCAGGGAGCACACAATATTAATTTCGTTACTCCAACACACTACATACCCTCAGTCGCCGAGGCGATAGGGCTTGCCAGGGCAGCGGGACTTTCCATTCCTATAGTATATAATACAGGTAGCTACGACAGCGTTGAGGCGTTGAAAATGCTTGAGGGGCTGGTGGATATTTATCTTCCCGATCTGAAGTATTACACTCCCAGAACCTCGGCTCAAATGTCCTCGGCACCGGATTATCCAACTGTAGCACGGAAGGCTATTGCCGAGATGGTTAGACAGGTGGGTGAGGCTGAATTCGACTCCCACGGAATAATGAGGAGAGGTGTGATCGTCCGTATTCTTCTCCTTCCCGGACACGTAGCCGAGGCGAAGCTCTCGCTTAAATATCTTATGGACACCTATGGCGATAGAATATACGTAAGCCTTATGAATCAATATACTCCCATGGCGGATATGAAGCCGCCTTTGGATCGTACCGTATCTCACGAGGAGTACTATCAGCTACTTGATTATGCCGAAAGGATCGGACTTAAGAACGGATTCATCCAGGAGTTCGGCACGGCACAGGAGAGCTTTATTCCACCCTTTGACTGTACAGGCGTTTAATAAATAAAAAAGACCGACGTGGCATTGCCTTGTCGGTCTTTGATTTTAAGCCTTGTTTTTCTTGGCTTTATCTCTGAGTCGGTAATCTCTGGATCTCTTTTTCTTGACGTAAATGTCATAGATTGCTATTGCAAGAACACCGACAACAATTGTGATGCTGGTGATATGAACCCAGAGCTCGGTGGAGTTCTCGGTCTTAAGCTCCTCCCAAAGAGCGTTGACGTGAAGCTGGATATCCACATTCTCGTCCTTGTAGAAGTCCTGGTATGCGGGATTGTAGTCGTATGCCGCATTAGCCTCGTTCATATCCTTGCCGTAGAGGATGTCCCACGCAGTGATAGAATCGGTGTCGTAATTGTACGAAAGCATCTCCTTGTAGTGATCGTTTTCGGTAACCGCTTTGTTAGGCGATGCATAGCCAATATACAGAGCGTTTGCGGTAGCCGCCTCTACGGATATCATATAGTCGATATACGCATGAGCCAGATCCACGTTCTTGGAGGTGGTGGGAATGCACATAGCATCAACGAAATAGTTGGTGCCCTCCTTGGGATAGTAGAAGTTAAGATCCTCGTTTTCCGCAGCCATGGTAAGGAAGTCGCCTGCGAAGTATGGGGCGATGTAAGCCGACGCACCCTTCATCTTGTTGAAGATCTCGTCGTTTACGTATCCCTGGAGCAGAGGCTTCTGAAGCTTCAGACAATCGAGTGCCTGCTGCCATACCTCGGGATTGGAGGAGTTGATATCAAGGTTGTTCCAGTACATAGCAGTACCGAAGGCGTCACGGGGATTATTGAACTGAAGGATCTTGCCCTTGTATTTTTCATTCCAGAGCAGACCCCAGCTCTCCTCTGCGATATCCTCCTCGGCAACGAACTCGGAGTTGTAGATGATACCGAGCATTCCGTAGGTGTAGGGAACAGAGTACTTGTCCTCAGGATCGTAATACAGACCCTTGAAGTCCTCGTTGATGTTACCGTAATTTGTAAGCTTCGACTTATCGATTTCAAGAAGAAGGCCGCCCGAGATCATCTTCTGTATCATATAGTCGGAGGGAATAACAATATCGTATGCAACAGCACTGTTAGTAATCTTGGCATACATATCCTCGTTCGTGGCATAGGTGGAGTAGTTTACCTTAACGTAGTAACCAAACTGCTCGGCGAGATTCTCGTTGAAGTATGTTTCGAAGGCAGCGTTTACGTCGATTAGCCCGCATTCCTCGTCATCCTCGTCGGAGATATACTCACCCCAGTTATATACGTTAAGCGTTCTTGTAGGAAGATTCTTATTAACGCTCTCGCCCTCGTCTGAGCAGGAGCAGAGGAGAATAAGAAATATTGCCAGAAGCATAGAGAGAGTAATTAAGCTGAATTTTTTCATTTTGCAACCGCTCCTCTCTTACGCTTTTTATTGTCAGTCTTCTTAAAGCCCTTTACGTTGGAAATGATAAGAAGAGTAAATACGGTGATGATAATTATGGTTGACAGAGCATACATATCAGGCTTAACCGTCTTCTTTGTCATGGAGTAAATGAGCAGGGGAAGAGTCTGGAAATTGGAGGGGCTGACGAAATAGGAAATAACGAAATCGTCCAGCGAAAGGGTAAATGCCATAACCAGACCGGAAAGAACACCGGGCATAATGTTAGGCAGCTTAACCTTGAAGAAGGCCTGTACGGGAGTACAGCCGAGGTCAAGTGCAGCCTCTGTCAGCGATTCACCAAGCTCGTTGATTCTGGGAAGAACCGAGAGGATTACATAGGGCAGACAGAAGGTAGTGTGTGCTATAAGCATGGCAAGGAAGCCGATGGAATCGTAGTCGTCAATGTTAAGCAGCCCCACTACCGCCGCAAAGAAGAGCATAAAGGATACGCCCGTAACTATATCGGGGTTCATCATGGGAACGTTGGTAACAGAGTTGACTGCATTCTTGAGCCACTTGCTTCTCATGCGGTAGATGCCCTCTGCAGCAGCAGTACCGATAACGGTAGAGAGGAGAGAGGAGCTGATGGCGAGAATAAGCGTGTTTCTCAAAGCGAGAAAGGCATTCTCGTCGTTAAAGAGCTTTATATACCATTCAAGACTAAAGCCCGTAAAGTTCGCTGTGCTCTCGGTATTGTTGAAGGAGAAGAGCATAAGCGTAAGTATGGGGATATAAAGAATAGCGAATATAAGGCAGAGATAAATTCTGGAGGCATATTTTTTCATATAATAATACCCCCTTCATCCTCCTCGGAGAATCTGTTCATGACACCAATGGAAATAAGTATCAGAATCATCATAACGAGGGAAATAGCTCCACCGACGTTATAAGCACCGGTGACGAACTGTCTTTCGATGGTATCACCGATAAGCTCGAAGGTTCCGCCACCAAGCTTTTGTGAAATATAGAAGGTGCTGATGGAGGGGACAAGAACCATGGTAACGCCGGAGATAACGCCAGACATCGAGAGAGGGAAGATTACCTTGGTAATAACCTGAACGGTGCTGCAGCCAAGGTCGCTGGCAGCCTCCCACATGTGCTTGTCTATCTTGGAAATACAGGTGTAGATAGGAAGAACCATATAGGGAAGGAAATCGTATACCATGCCGAAGATCACGGCACCCTTGGTACCTACGATGTGCATGGACGTGCCAAGAATGGTGTTCAGCAGACCACCGTCGTCAAGGATCGCCATAATAGAGTAGGTTCTGATAAGCAGGTTTGTCCACATGGGCAGCATAAGGAGCATAACGAAGATCTTCTGATGCTCAGGCTTTGCTCTAGCCATTGTGTATGCCAGGGGATATCCTACAAGAAGGCAGACGAAGGTTGCGATTACGGATAATTCAAGCGACAGCACGAATATCGGAATGTAATCTCCAAGGGACAGAATGTTGTCAAAGCTGAACGCTCCCGTATCATCGGTAAAGGCATAGTATACAACTATGATAAGCGGCAGAACAATAAACAGAATAGCCCAGAATATATGGGGAGCTGCCGCTATGGAATGCATAACGGAACGCTTCTTCTTCATCATTAGAACTCCTCTGCGGTATCCGCATCCGAAAGCTGATCAAGCTCGTCCGAGAAGGAAGAATAGTCACCGAATTTGCCGGAATACTTGGATTTTTTCATTATATGGATAGCCTCGGGCTCGATGAAAAGACCGATAGTGGCTTCGGGAGCAACGTAATCGGTGGACTGAATCATCCACTTGAAGCCTTTGATATCCACGATTATTTCATAATGAACACCCTTGAAGGTAACGCTGGTAACCTTACCGATAAGCATACCCTTTTCGGGCTCTACAACGTCAACGTCCTCAGGACGTACTACCACGTCAACAGACTCGTTCTTCTCATATCCACCGTCAACACACTCGAAGGTGTGGTGAGAGAAGCGTACGCGTTTGTCCTCGAGCATAACGCCGTCGATAATATTACTCTCGCCGATAAAGTCGGCAACGAAGGCGTTTTTAGGCTCGTTATAAATATCGGTGGGAGTACCGATCTGCTGGATCTCGCCGTCTGCCATAACCACGATGGTATCAGACATGGAGAGAGCCTCCTCCTGATCGTGAGTTACGTAGATAAAGGTGATGCCGATAGCCTGCTGAATGGTTTTCAGCTCGTTCTGCATATCCTTACGCAGCTTAAGGTCGAGTGCTCCAAGAGGTTCGTCAAGAAGAAGCACCTTGGGATGAGAGATAAGTGCTCTTGCGATAGCAACACGCTGCTGCTGACCGCCGGAAAGAGTGCTTACGCTCTTATTTTCGAATCCCGAGAGTGCAACCATCTTAAGCATATCCGTAACACGCTTTTTTATATCTTCCTCAGGCTTTTTCTTAAGCCTGAGTGGGAATGCGATATTTTCATATACATTAAGGTGAGGGAACAGGGCATACTTCTGGAAAACAGTATTAATATGCCTTTTATGAGCGGGAACGTCACTGATCTCAACTCCGTCAAAGTACAGAGCTCCTTCATCAGCCGTTTCAAATCCACCTATAATTCGAAGTGTGGTGGTCTTACCACATCCCGACGGGCCGAGTAGGGTGATAAATTCACCGTCGCGGATATAAAGGTTCATACCGTCAATAACCTTTTCGCCGTCGTAAGATTTTGAAATTCCTTTCAACTCAATGAGCTTTGCCATTTTCTTAAAATCTCAAATCCTTTCCGAAAACACAAATAGTGTCTGTATTTGTCAAGTCGGGTCTAAAACAGTCAATAGCTTGACAGCGTTAATTATAGCAAAAATATTTACTATTTTCAATAGTTTTTTAATAATTTCTTTTCTTTTTTTAAAAGGATTAGCCGTGATTAAACCGATTTGGGTAGATTTTTTCGCATTAATATTTAAAAAAGCTCGTGAAATCTCCCGAAAACTCGTAAAATCTCCTAAAATCTCTAAAATTACTTATCCAAGTCATCTCTGATGCATTTTATGGTAGAAATGAAAAAAACTGCAAATATCCAGTAGCCTCCACCCAGTCGATCTATAAGGTAGAGCGAGAGAATGCAAAAAAGAAAGGTAAGGGCAGTGGACACTTTTCTTATCAGAAATAAAAGATGCTCGCCCCGTCCGACTGTCATGACGATGCATCGAAGAATTCCGTAGCCGTCATATCCATCTATGGGCAGCAAATTCGAAAGGGCGGTAACCAGGTTTATTAGAGCCATCTCCCACGCCCAATCACCAACGAGCGGGGCCAAAAGCGAAAGTAGAGTAAAGCATACAAGGTTTGCAAGCGGACCTGAAAGGTAGGTCATCAGCTCCTCTTTATACGTGGTAAGCGTCCTTTTTTTGATGCGGAATCCCGATATCACCCCACGCAGATCCACTCGTCCGTGACGCGTCATAACGTATAAAATATGTCCCCCCTCATGAAGCAGAGCGGATAGGATTGATGCTATTGCAATCCTTGGTTCTTCAAATCCAAAAATTAAAAATGCCCAGAAAAATACGGGCAGAACTGAATTTATGCGATTAAGTGAACGGTAGGCTGTTCTTTTTAGCTTGGCTTTATTCATTGAAAACTCCTTATTAAACATTACTATATTTTAGTGCTGCTAAGGCAAAAAAATAACTCCCATATCACAAGGATATGGGAGAATATTTATTTAATTTTTGTTGGCATAATGATCGATGATGGAGAGGTTACCTCTAGAACCCTTCCGTCTCTCGTTTCAATAGTCAGAGCCAGATTGTTCTTGTTGATACCAAGCACCTTTACGGTCTTTTTCTTGCCGTCCTCAATAAACTTTATCTTTTTGTCTGTAAGAGCAAATTTGGTTGAGTAATGATTAAGATGCTTTGCCGGGTTTTTGATCTCTCTATAGATGGCGAAAAATCTGTTCAGCACCGTCTTAGCCATAATCATAGGTATAGATAGATTACCATCCTCAAATACGCGTCGTACTCTGTCGGTAAGTCTTGGCGAAAATTTCTTCGGATCAAGCTTTACTGCAAAGTTAACGATAAGATACTCGTAGGATGTGTAGTCGTCAAGCTTACCCTCGACAGAGGTGTATCCGATCTTAACACCGCCACAGTAAATATCGCTTACCCATCCTATACCTATCTTTTGCATGGTATGCTCTTCGAGTGCGGAAGCCAGTGCAACGGCACTCAACGCGCCAAGACATCCGGCTTGGGAAGGGAAGATAGATGGTCTGAGAATGCAGGAGAGATAGAGTCCAACCTCCGGCTCGACCTCGGATACTGTACCGTTGATCGCTGATTCGTCGGTCTGCTTCTCGGCAAAAACCACGTATCTGTCGGGGTATCCCAGCCTTGCATATTCCTTGGCAAGTGTGGAAACCGATGGCAGCGATTCTCTATGCTCTACCTTGACGGTATTACCGTCGGACGCACGGAATGTCATAATATTTACTTCATTCTGCATCTCTGCCACCTCCTTTGATCATAATCGAACATTAAATTAATATGCCTTACCCCAGTAAACCAGCTTCTTAGCCTCTCTGCCACAGCATACGCACTTGTCACCGATGGGCTCCATGCCGAAGGGCATGCATCTGGAGGTAACGTCGGCCTCCTCCTTGAGCTTCATCTCGCACTCAAGATCTCCGCACCACATAGCTCTGATGTAGCCGTTGTTCTCGGCAGCGATCTGCTTAAGCTCATCGAGGGTTTCCGCTGTGAAGGTGCGGTTCTCTCTGTTCTTGAGAGCCTTTTCAAATATAGCCTGCTGAAGATTCTTAAGTCCTGCAGCAATTGCCTCGTTAAGATTATCAAGAGATACGAAGCTCTTCTCTCTGTTATCACGTCTTACGATAACGCACTTGTTGTCTGCGATATCACGGGGACCGATCTCAACGCGGAGCGGAACACCCTTCATCTCGTACTCGGAGAACTTCCAGCCGGGAGACTGCTCGGATGCGTCAACCTTAACTCTGTAGCCTGCAGCCTTAAGGATTGCAGCAATCTCGTTAGCCTTATCGATAACACCCTCCTTATGCTGCTGTACAGGAATGACAACAACCTGAATGGGAGCAACAGAGGGGGGAAGAACAAGACCGGAATCGTCGCCGTGGGTCATGATGATACCACCGATAATTCTGGTAGATACGCCCCAAGAGGTTTCATAGGGGAACTTAAGCTGATTATCGTTATCAAGGAACTGAATGTTGAACGCCTTAGAGAAGCCATTTCCGAAGTTGTGAGAGGTACCGCCCTGAAGAGCCTTACCGTCGTGCATTAGAGCCTCAACGGTATAGGTAGCCTCCGCACCTGCAAATTTCTCTTTATCGGTCTTCTGACCCTTGATTACGGGAATGCCAAGATCCTTCTCGAAGAAATCGGCATATACGTTAAGCATCTGTACCGTTCTTTCCTCTGCTTCCTCGGCGGTTCTGTGCATGGTATGACCTTCCTGCCAGAGAAACTCACGGGAACGGAGGAAGGGACGGGTAGTCTTTTCCCATCTTACAACAGAGCACCACTGGTTGTAAACCTTGGGAAGATCTCTGTAGGACTTGATGATATTTGCGTAATGCTCGCAGAAGAGGGTCTCGGAGGTGGGACGAACGCAAAGACGCTCTGCAAGTCTTTCCTCACCACCGTGAGTTACCCATGCAACCTCGGGAGCAAAGCCCTCAACGTGATCCTTCTCCTTCTTAAGAAGAGATTCGGGAATGAACATGGGCATATATACGTTCTCAACACCGCTCTCTTTAAACTTGGCGTCGAGGATCTTCTGGATATTCTCCCAGATAGCATATCCATAGGGACGGATGATCATACAGCCCTTAACGCTGGAGTAGTCGATAAGGTCTGCCTTTTTAACAATATCAGTATACCACTTGGCAAAGTCCTCGTCCATAGCGGTAATCTCGGTAACTAGCTTCTTGTTTTTTTCATTGCCTGCCATAAAACAGTCACATCCTTTCAAAATCAAAAAAGTTCATACAGATTAAATTATATAACAAATCTTAAATTTTGTCAAGATATTTCAAAATTACAGACCATTTTTTTCTAAATAAATATTTTTTGACAAAAATTGCAAAATCACTTGAAAAATCCTTCATAATATACTATAATAGAGGGGTGATTTTACATAAAAATGCGAGAAAATTGAATTTTGACTTGCAAAAACTTTCAAAAGGTGCAAAAGTAATGAGAAAATATGCAGAGCTCTCCATAGCAGAGCTTCAGGCAGAATACGATCTGCTTATTAAAAAATACAATGACTATAAGTCTCAGGGGCTTAAGCTTGATCTATCTAGAGGAAAGCCTAACTCCGATCAGCTCGACATAAGTCTTCCGCTTCTCTCCGAGGCAAGACCGAGAGAAAAGTGTTTTTCCATTAACGGCGTCGACTGCCGAAACTACGGCGTGCTTGACGGTATTCCCGAGATGAAGCAGCTCTTCGCTGATATGCTTGGAATCAAAACCGAGTATATTACCGTTGGAGGCAACTCCTCGCTTCAGCTTATGTACGACACTCTTGCGAGGGCTATGCTCTTCGGTGTTTTAGGCTCCAGCCGTCCTTGGTGTAAGGAGGAGGTTAAGAAATGGATATGCGTAACCCCCGGCTACGATAGACATTTCAAGATGACTGAGTTGTTCGGCTTTGAGCTGATTTCTGTTCCTATGACCCCTATCGGTCCTGATATGGATATGGTAGAGGCTATCGTAAAGGATCCTACCGTTAAGGGTATCTGGTGTGTTCCCAAGTATTCTAATCCCTCCGGCAATACTTATTCGGATGAAACGGTTCGCCGTCTTGCGGCTATGGAATGTGCAGCACCCGATTTTCGTATCATGTGGGATAACGCCTATGCAGTTCACAATTTCAGGGGAGAGTGCGACGAGCTGCTTGATATCTTTACCGAGGCGGAAAAATACGGACACCTTGACAGAGTATTTTATTTTGCTTCGACCTCAAAGATAACATTCCCCGGCGGGGGTGTAGCAATGATGGCGGCTTCGCCCGCGAACCTTAAGCATATTGCTCAGTTCCTCGGCGTACAGACTATCGGTTACGATAAGCTTAATCAGCTTCGTCATACCACATATTTCAAGGATAGAGAGACTCTCGACCGACACATGAGTATTCTTGCCGAATTTATCGGTAAAAAGTTTGATATTACTCTCAAGGCACTTGATGGACTTGAGGGGCTTGGAATTGCCGAATGGACTAAGCCGACCGGTGGTTATTTCGTAAGCCTTGACGTGCTTCCGGGCACAGCAAAAAGAGTTTATGCTCTGATGGAAAATGCAGGAGTAACTCTGACTGCCGTCGGTGCTACCTACCCCTATGGCTACGACCCTAAGGACAGTAATCTTCGTATCGCTCCGACCTATCCGACCGATGCGGAGGTAGAGGTCGCTACCGATATTCTGGTGCTTTGCGTCAAGCTTGCTGCACTTGAGAAATTTTTAAATAGCTGATAATAAAACGGGGCAGAAATAATAAGCTGCCCCGTTTTTTGTGCTTATTGAATTAATGATATTTTGTCTTTACCAAATCTTAACCATACATATGATATAATTAAATTTACGAAAAAAGATGGAGGGAAATATGAGGGAAAAAGTCATAAAGCATCTAAAAAATATTGCTCTAATGCTGGTTATTCTGAGTGCTACCTTCGTTATCAGTCTGGTGCTTTCGGACGTGCTTGCAGTTATGGATCACGTTATCACCGTTTTTGTTTTTGCGGTCTTTCTTGTGTCAGTTCTCACCGATGGTTTTTTATATGGAATTTTAACCGCATTTCTCGGAGTTTTTGCGGTGAATTTTGCTTTTACCTTCCCATATTTCGCCTTTAACTTTACCATTCCCGAGAACTTTTTGTCCGCACTTATAATGATCGTGATTTCTCTTATGACCAGTGCTTTGACCACCCAGCTGAAAAAATGGCAGGGGATCAAGGCGGAGAGCGAGCATGAGATGATGCGTGCAAATCTGCTTCGTGCGGTTTCTCACGATCTGCGTACTCCACTTACTACCATCTATGGCTCAAGCTCTGCTATTTTAGATAACTACGAAAGCCTATCTGATGAGAATAAGCGTAAAATGGTGTCCGGAATTAAAGAAGATTCACAGTGGCTTATCGGAATGGTGGAAAATTTGCTTTCCATTACAAGAATCGATAGCGGTGCGGTCAAGCTGATCAAATCTCCCACCGTTCTTGAGGAGCTTGTTGACTCGGTCATTCTAAAATTTAAAAAGCGTTATCCGTACGTTAATATTCAGATCGATATTCCCGATGAGGTTGTCATTATCCCGATGGACGCACTTCTGATCCAGCAGGTTATTATCAATATACTTGAGAATGCCGTCCATCACGCCAAGGGAATGAAGTTGCTTTGCTTGAGAGCTTATCTTGCGGGTGACGAGGCTGTGTTTGAAATATCCGACGATGGCTGCGGTATCGAGCGTGAAAGACTTGCTAAAATCTTTTGTGGGTATTACAGTGTATCCGAGCAGCCAACGGATACCAAGGTTCGTAATGCCGGAATCGGTCTTTCAGTATGTGCTACTATTATAAAGGCTCACGGCGGTAGCATTTACGCGAAAAATAGGGAAGAGGGCGGAGCGTTGTTCGGCTTTAAATTGGCTATAGCAAGGTCGGATGCGGTTGACTTTGAAGAAAGCGAGGAATAGATTTAATTGAATAACAACAGATATAAAATTCTTTTTGTGGAGGACGAAGAGAATATCAGAACGTTTATGGCGGCTCTGCTTGAAGCTAAAGGCTATCAGGTTATACTGGCGGGTAGCTGTTCAGAGGCAAAGACCATGTATAATTCTTACGTTCCCGACCTGGTAATCCTGGATCTTGGACTTCCTGACAAGGATGGAAGCAGCTTCCTGGTCGACCTGAGAGAGCGAGATCTTACTCCTGTTATAGTTCTTTCCGCCAGAAGCGACGAGAGCGAAAAGGTTCGTCTACTCGATCTTGGTGCCAATGATTTTATTACCAAGCCCTTTGGCTCTGAGGAGCTGCTTGCGAGGGTGCGTACCACCCTTCGTAATTACCGTCACAGTGCCGACGAGGGCAGACTGCCGGGTGGAAAATTCCAGCTTATGGATCTGGTTATCGACTATGATGCACGTCGGCTCTTCATAAATGACGAAGAGATAAAGCTGACTCAGACGGAGTATAACATACTGGCACTTTTATCCGAGCATTGCGGAAAGATGATGACATACTCTGCTATTATCAAGGCTGTTTGGCGTGAATATCCCGACGAGGGAAATATCAAGCGTCTGCAGGTAAATATGGCGAATATAAGAAAAAAACTGGGTATCAAACCCGGAAATAACAAATATATAGTCAATGAGCTTGGAGTTGGATACCGACTCCAGGATGAGAGCTGACTATCAGCCGTCGCAAACCGTTGCGGCGGCTTTTCTTTGCCACTTTTTTGCTTATTCTGCGATAAAATACAAAATGATGTAGTTTTTATTAATTAGAATCTGTTTTGCCCAATAACGAAAGAAGAAAAGCATGATTACATGCTTCAGTTGGTTGAAGAAAATCTTAATGTTTCCTTTTATGCTCTGGATAAGGGGGATACGAGGTATGGCGAGCAGATTTCTAAAAACGAGGCTGTTATCGACTTTACAAACAGTGCATTAACCAAATTTTTGATCAAGCTTTCCACGGGAGTCGAGCAGAGCGACGAGCGAATTATAGGCTCTTACTTCCACGTTCTTAACGATCTTGAGCGTATTGGCGACCACGCAGAGAATTTCCATGAGATAGGTGATAAAATGAAGGATAAGAAAATTGCCTTCTCGGAAAAAGCCCTGGGCGAAATAAATTCCATGCGTGATAAACTGATGAAAATGTTTGCAATTTCCAAGGATGCTTTTGAAAACCTCAATAGGGAAGGCCTCGCCGAGCTTACCGTTCTTGAAGATGGGGTGGGTGACGAAAAAAGAGAGCTTATCGCCAGTCATTTCAGCCGCCTTGCGGACGGTAATTGCAGTGTTGAGGTAAGTCCTTACTATTCATCACTGGTTCTCGGGCTTGAGAGAGTTGCCGATCATCTTGTAAATGTGGGATACAGTATTATGAATCCTACCGGCTCTCAGAAGGGATAGTTTTCTTCTTTACCCCTTCTTAACTTGAAATATGGTAAAATATTATGGTCATTTGTTATCTACACACAAAAATATTAAGGAGGCTAATAATAAATGATTTACGCATTAATCCTCTTTGCGGTGACGTACGTGCTTATGCTTGCTTTCAGTAAGTACCGTACATATATCGCACTCGCATCCGGCCTTATTTTCATTATTTCCGGAATGCTTTCCTTTGACTGGAATCTTATAACGACGGTCGAAAAGCTTGATGAATTCGGAAACGTGGTTTCGGAGTCGGCCGTAATAGACTTCAACGTGCTTCTTATGATCATGGGCTCTATGGGTCTTGTACAGCTCTTTATTGACTCTAAGATGCCTGATCTACTGGCGGAATTCATTATCAGAAAGGTGAAGAACGTGCAGATGGCTGCCGTTGCACTCGCTCTCTTCGCGGGTATTATCTCCGCTTTCGTTGATAATGTGGCCACCGTGCTTATGGTTGCTCCTGTAGCTATTCAGATTTGTAAGAAGCTTGAGACTAATCCTGTCCCCTTTATTATCGGTATTGCGGTTTCATCTAATCTTCAGGGAGCTGCTACGCTGGTCGGTGATACAACCGCCATTATGCTTGGCGGTGAAGCGGGAATGAGCTTCCTCGACTTCTTCTGGTACGAGGGTAAGCCCTCTATCTTCTTTGCGGTTGAGCTCGGTGCGATTGCCTCTGCTTTGATCCTTGCCTTCATTTTCAGAAAGGAAAAGCAGCCTATTCCCAAGCAGGAATCTACCACAAAGGTAACCGATTTCGTTCCCACCGTGCTTCTTCTTGCTATGCTCGGACTTCTTATCGGTGCTTCCTTCATTGAGAATAAGCCTGATATAACTAACGGTCTTATCTGTTGCGTTCTCTTTGTTATCGGTCTTGTTTACAACTTCATCAAGTATAGAAGCAAGGATAATATCATTGGTGCACTCAAGGCAATAGATTTTGAAACGCTCGGCCTTCTTCTCGGCCTCTTCCTTATGATCGGCGGTATCAAGGAGCAGGGAGTTATTGCCGCTGCTGCAGATCTCCTCGCTAAGCTTGGCAACGGAAACGAGTTCCTTCTCTACACCATTATCGTATGGGCGTCGGTGCTTATTTCTGCATTTATCGACAACATTCCTTACGTAGCAACCATGTTGCCCATTATCACCGGTCTGGGCCTTAATCCCACGCTTCTTTACTTCGGCCTTCTCTCCGGTGCTACTCTCGGTGGAAACTGCACTCCCATCGGTGCGTCTGCCAACATCACCGGTACGGCTATTCTTAAGAAGAACGGCTACGAGGTTAAGAATAAGGACTTCTTCAAGATCGGTATTCCGTTCACTCTTGCGGCGGTTATCTCCTCGTACATTTACCTTTGGCTCGTTTACGGAACCCATTAATCTTTTTAGCGAAAACATCCGACTCTTTTTTGTCGGATGTTTTTGTTTTTCCAAAAAAGTTTCCTTGACAAAGCAGGGCTTTCGTGCTAAAATATTTACACAATTATTTTGGAGGAAGAGTAATTATGACCCTTCAGCAAGCCAGATTGCGTGCAGAGGAGCTGCGAGAGAAAATAATCTATAATTCAAGGCTCTATTATGAAAACGATGCTCCGGAAATATCCGACTACGAGTACGATATGATGTTCCGTGAGCTTCAGGATATAGAGGCGGATTATCCCGAGCTTAAGACACCCGATTCTCCTACCGTGAGGGTGGGCGGCAAGGCACTTGATCGCTTTGAAAAATACACTCATACCGTCAGAATGGGTAGTCTTACCGACGTGTTTTCATTCGAGGAGCTTCGCGAGTTTACCGATAGAATGAACTCCGAGCTCGGCAAAACGGCTGAATATTCTGTTGAGCCTAAGATAGACGGTCTTTCGGTTTCGCTTATCTACCGTGACGGCATTTTTGTAAAGGGGGCCACCCGTGGAAACGGTGAGGTCGGCGAGGACGTTACCGAGAATCTAAAAACGATAAAATCCATCCCTCTGAAGCTTAACGAGGCACTTCCTTACCTTTGTGTAAGAGGCGAGGTTTACATGCCGAAGAAGGTGTTCACCGAGCTTAACGCTGTAAGAGAGGCGGCAGGTCAGTCCCTCTTTGCCAATCCCAGAAATGCGGCGGCCGGCTCTCTTCGTCAGCTTGATCCAAAGATCGCTGCGTCAAGAAGACTGGAGATACTTGTGTTTAATCTTCAGGAGGGCGAGCTTTATTCTGACGGCAGAGCTGTGAAGAGTCATACTGAGTCCCTCGATAGACTTGACGAGCTTGGATTTACAACCGTTTCGCACAGAACGGCGGCGAAGGGCTATGATGCCGCAGCCGAGCATATAGTATATCTCGGTGAGCACCGTGATGAATTACCCTTCGATATGGATGGTGCCGTAGTAAAGATTAACGATCTTTCCGAGCGTATTACAATAGGCGAGGGAACCAGCACACCCAAGTGGGCTGTCGCATATAAATATCCTCCCGAGGAGAAAGAAACAAGGCTTGTTTCCATAGATATTCAGGTGGGTAGAACCGGAGTTCTTACTCCCACAGCAAATCTTGAGCCTGTAAGACTTGCAGGTACTACCGTTTCAAGAGCGACGCTTCATAATGCACAGTTTATAAACGATCGAGATATCCGCATCGGCGATACTGTCGTCGTCCGCAAGGCGGGGGAGATCATTCCCGAGATAATTCGCTCTATACCTGAGACGCGTGACGGTAGTGAGCAGCCGTTCATAATGCCCGATATTTGTCCCTCCTGCGGTGGCAGGGTAGTCCGTGACGAGTGCGGTGAGGGTGCCGCTATGAGATGCATAAATCCCGCGTGCCCGGCACAGACATCCAGGAGTATTACTCATTTTGCATCGAAGCCTGCTATGAACATTGACGGACTCGGTCCCCAGGTGGTAGAGCTTCTGCTTAGCAGTGGTAAGATCAAGGATATTGCTGATCTTTACACTCTTCGCGTTGAGGATATTGAGGATCTTGACAGAATGGGCAGAAAGAGTGCAGAAAACCTTGTTAATGCTATTGAGGATTCCAAGTCACGTGGACTTGAGCGTCTTTTATTCGCTCTTGGTATTCGTCAGGTAGGCGAGGTCGCCGCTGAGGAGATTGCAGGTAAGATGCGTAGCCTTGATAATCTCTTTACAGCATCCTTTGAGGACTTTGCTTCTATCAAGGATATAGGTACTATTACAGCTACCGCCCTCGTTGAGTTTTTCGCAGATCCCGATACCAGAGAGCTTTGTGACAGACTTAAGGAGCTTGGCATTAAGACCGAGGCGGTAGGTGAGGAGAGAAGCGAGCTGTTCGCCGGGTTGACCTTCGTCCTTACGGGAACTCTTCCAACCATGACCAGAGATGAAGCATCTGCTATCATTAAGAAAAACGGCGGTAAGGTTTCGGGTAGCGTTTCAAAGAAAACCTCCTACGTTGTAGCAGGCGAGGAGGCGGGCTCCAAGCTTACAAAGGCGAAGGATCTTGGTGTAAAAATTATAGACGAGGCCGCTCTTTTAGAAATGCTAAAATAATTTTTTGTGGAAATTGTTGACAAATTCAATAATTTGTGCTAAATTTTATCTATAAAGCTTTTAATTTTTTGAAAGGCGATGAATATGAGCAGAAAAGAAACCGTCAGAACAGGACTGGTATCGGCAGTACTGATTACCGTGCTTCTCGTAGCCTCCTTGCTAGGCACGACGCTTGCGTGGTTTACCGATTCGGTGAGTTCTGATAATAACAAAATAATTGCCGGTAAGTTGGACATCGGTCTGAATTACTGGAATGCTGCGGATGGCGAATACCAGGACGCCACTAAGGTTTCTCTCTTCGATGAGGGTGCACTTTGGGAGCCCGGTCACATGGAGGTCGCTTATCTCGAGATAGAGAATAGGGGAAATCTTTCCTTCAACTATCTCTTTGCCGTTTATCCCACAGAGGAAACCGAGGGTTATCTTAGTGACGGAACGGTATTCTACCTCTCGGATTATCTCGTATATGCTATTATCACTTACGATGTTGAGACCGAGGGTGAGATCACCGATAGGGAAGAGGCGATGCGACTTATCGAGAATATTGATATGGGCCTTACTCAGACCAATTTCCAGTACGGAACCATGCATCCCGACTCTGTATCGGAAAAGATCGCACTTATCGTATATATGCCTACCGAGATAACCAGTGAGCAGGCTAACCACGATCTCGAAAGTGGAAAGCCCGCACCCAGCCTTAAGCTTGCGGTTGACGTATATGCAACTCAGAATACTCATGAGTTTGATAGCTTCGACGATCAGTACGACAGCGGACTCACTCCCGTGTGGGAAAAGCCTATCTGGCGTTATGCTCCAAAGGGATATACCGTTGATGAGGATAATAAAAAGATTACCGTAAATACCGTTGAGGCACTTAAGTATCTTGGTACTATCTATGATGACATGGTCAGCCATCCCAAGTATCAGCCTGAGGAATGGGAGATCGTTCTCGGAAGTGATCTTGATTTTGGCGGCGAGGTTCTTACCGAGCCCTTGAGATTCGGTGGCTTCAAGAGCTTTGACGGAAATGATAAGGTTATTACCAACGTTATTTTGAATTACATATTAGTGGATGAGGAGATCGTAAGCGTAGGTCTTTTTGATCAGCTTCCTTCCACTAAGGATCTTACGCTTGAGAACGTAACAGTTAATTCCGAAACGACTGCTGCGGGTGTTCTTGCAGGTAGTCTTATCGGTGACAGCTACAGTAATATTACTGTAAGTGACAGCAGTGCATCCGGCGTAGGATATATCGGCGGTATGATCGGCTTCGGTACATTCCTCCATCCTATTGATTTCTCGGGCATACAGATATTCAGAACCGATCTCAGTCTGTTTGGCAATGACACAGGCTCAGCGGGTGGTATCGCCGGCTACTACGGTGGCGGTGGCAGTGCAACCGTATCGGGCAGCACTGTAAATGGACTTGATGCCAGCGGTGTTACCGCATCGGGCTCTTATGTTGGCGGTCTCTTCGGTGAGATTGATGCAGATGCAACCGTCAGAGAGTCTACCATTACCGAAATTACTATTTATCGCGACGTTTATATTGGAGCTATAACTGGTAAGATCTATAGCAGTCGCGACGTAAATCTTATTAAGAACACGGTTTCCGTGGTTGTAAATGAGGACGGCACAAAGACCATTATTCCTCTTACTGCCTCCGGCGACATTGAGGATACCGATACCAGTGTTAACTGGGCCGAGGTTGAGTCTATTACAGGACCTCTTCAGGCAATCTACGGTGGTCACTTCTATGAGGTATTTGTAACCACATCCGACATCACCTGGGTGGCGGCTAAGGAGTCCTGTGAAGCAAAGAACGGACACCTTGTTACCATTACCAGCGAGGAGGAAAATACCGCTGTTGTTACCATCGTAAACAGGTTTGCTAACAGTGCTTGGCTCGGTGCATACAGACCGGTTTGCTATGGCAGCTATAACGGCCCTCATACATTCGTTTGGGTAACCGGTGAGGAATTCGTTTACTCCAACTGGGAATCCGGCGAGCCTAACGATTCGCATCCTCACGAGGGTGGATGTGAAAACTCGCTTCACATGTACAGCTCCGGTAAGTGGAACGATTATCAGAATGATCATTCCAATATGAGAGGCTACGTTTGTGAGTGGGATAGCCTTCAGGCATATCTTAATTATCTCACCTCAAAGCAGAACTAAAAATTCTCAATTCGGCTCTTCTGCCGAAAAATAAACACCGATTTTGTTAAACATGGTTTACAAAATCGGTGTTTTTATGCTTTTATTATGATTTCCTCGCCGCTTCTTGGATGAGGGAATTTTATCTCCACACAACGAAGAAAATACTCTCTTTCTGATGCAACTCCGTAAAGGAAATCAGAGGACAGAGGATGACCGATATAGGCCATATGAACGCGGATCTGATGAGTTCTTCCGGTCAATAGCGTTACCTCGCAAAGAGAAGAATCGTGCTCTGTCTTGATCACCTTGTATTTTGTTATTGCACGTTTGCCGTCCGGCCTTACCTCACGCTTTATATTACCCTCGCAAACACGCTCAATTGGTGCGTCGATAGTTCCCTCGGACGGCTCAGGTGTTCCATCAACCAGAGCATGATATTTTTTTGACCAAAGACCCTTTTTCATGGACGCAGAAAGTGCCGAGGCACTAATCCTGTTTTTTGCAATTATTACTACACCTGACGTATCTCTGTCAAGTCGGTTTACAGAGCGAAAAACGAACCGGCCGCCATAGTATCCCATAACTGCATTGGCAAGGGTAGGTAAATTGTTTCCCTTTGACGGGTGAGTGGGCATATTTGTAGGCTTGTCTATTGCCAGAATATCCTCGTCCTCATAGAGCAACCGTATTGGTATATCCATTGGGGGTATACCGTCGCTCGTTTCCTCGTTTAGGAATATTTCAATTTTATCTCCGACGTTTACTGTTGCACGCACGGTAACGTTATTTCCGTTAAGAAATATACCGCCGTATTTTGCCTTTTTCACCAGCGTGACCGACAGTCCCTGAGAGTATAGATAGCTCTTCATATCACAGGGCAAACTATCTGTGCAGGCTATTGCTTCAAATATCTTTTCCATAAGGTCAGTATAGCATTTTGCACATAAAATGTCAAGTAAAGTGCTATTTTTTTATTTCTTGACAAAATCATTTACGCGTGATATAATATACGTTGGAAAAATTTTGGAGGGATTATAGTGGCAACAAGAACTGTTAAAAAAGCGTATGACGACCAGAGTATAAAGAGCCTTAAGGGTGCAGACAGAGTAAGAAAAAGACCTGCAGTTATCTTCGGCTCTGATGACCTTATCGGTTGTCAGCACTCCTTTATAGAAATTCTTGCGAACTCGGTTGACGAAGCCAGAGAAGGCTACGGAGACAAGATCATTGTTAAAAAATATAGAGATCTCTCGATAGAGGTAGAGGACTTCGGACGTGGAGTACCTCTTGGATATAACGAAAAGGAAAAGCGTTGGAACTGGGAACTCGTTTTCTGCGAGCTTTATGCAGGTGGCAAATACGACAACAACGACGGCAATTCAGCCTATGAGTTTTCGCTTGGACTTAACGGCCTTGGTGCAACCGCAACTCAGTATTCTTCGGAATATATGAGCGTTCATTCCTATAACGGTAAGACTGTTTCCGAGATTAACTTCAAGGCAGGTAACGTCAAGGGGGAGCTTATTGTTTCCGACATTGAGCCCGGCATGAAAAAGCGTGGCTCGGTGATCAAATGGCGTCCCGACCTTAAAGTTTTTAAGGAAATCGATATTCCCGTAGAGTTCCTTTCGTCAACTCTCCGCCGCCAGGCGTTCGTTAATGCGGGCATCAGATTTATTCTTGAGGTTGAGAACGAAAAGGGAAAATTCGACAAAACAGAGTATTATTACGAGCACGGTGTTGCGGATTATATAGCTGAGATCACCGAAGGTATTTCCATGACCCAGCCGGTTCTTTGGAGCTTCGAGACCAAGGGACGCGACAGAGAGGATATGGATGAATACAAGCTTAAGGCTGAAATAACCTTCTGCTTTGCCAAGACCGGAATGACAGAATATTATCACAACTCATCCTTCCTTGAGTATGGCGGTGCTCCCGATAAGGCGGTAAAAAACGCATTTACGGCAGTTATAGATAAGTACATAAAGGCACACAATAAAAAGGCAAAGAACGAGTCTAAGGTATCCTTTGCTGATATTGCGGATAACCTTGCCGTAATAGTTAATTCGGCATCCACACAGACCTCTTACGAGAACCAGACCAAGAAGGCGATTACCAACGCCTTTATTCAGAAGGCTCTTACCGAGTTTATCAAGACTAATCTGGAGATTTACCTGACGGAGAATAGCTCCAGTGCGAATATTATCGCAAATCAGGTATTGGTAAACAAAAAGGCGAGGGAATCGGCAGAGAAGACGAAGATTGATATCAAGAAGAAGCTTACCGGCACGATGGACGTTTCAAACCGTGTTGAGAAGTTTGTTCCTTGCCGTTCCAAGGATCCTGAGATCAGAGAGGTCTATATCGTAGAGGGAGATTCGGCTATGTCCAGCTGTAAGCTTGGCAGAAATGCTGAGTTCCAGGCGATCATACCTGTAAGAGGTAAGACGCTTAACTGTATGAAATCCAGCTACGATAAAATATTCGCCAGCGATATTATAGTTGATCTGCTTAAGGTTATCGGCTGCGGAGTTGAGGTTAAAACGGGCAAGAAATCCGATCTCGCTACCTTCGACTACAGCCTGCTTAAGTGGAACAAGATCATCATCTGTACGGATGCTGATGAGGACGGCTTCCAGATCAGAACGCTGCTTCTCACTATGTTCTACAGACTTCTTCCCACTCTTATAGAGAAGGGCAAGATCTACATTGCAGAATCGCCTTTGTTTGAGATAACCTCAGGTGGCGAGACTTATTTTGCATACAACGAGTTTGAAAAGGCAGAGATACTTGCCAAGCTCGGAAATAAAAAGTACACTCTTCAGAGATCCAAGGGGCTTGGTGAAAACGAGCCGGATATGATGTGGCGTACAACCATGTGTCCCCAGACCAGGCGTCTTATTGCGGTTACTCCCACCGATGCGGAGGAAACGGCAAGAATGTTCGACGTGCTTCTCGGTGACGCACTTCAGGACAGAAAGAAATTTATTACCGATTTCGGTCATCTTTATATCAAGGATGCAGATATTTAACTGAAAGGCACAGAAAAATGATTAAGCTTAACAAATCTACGAAATTTGAGGGAGTAAAGGGCCCTCTGCTTACAATAGTAATGGACGGCGTTGGTCTTGCTCCCAATAACGGTGCAAATGCCGTTGCAGCAGCAAATACTCCTACTCTTGATATGCTTATGAGCAAGTATCCCATGGTAAGCATCAGAGCACACGGTACCGCCGTAGGTCTCCCCAGTGACGATGACATGGGTAACTCCGAGGTAGGACATAACGCACTTGGTGCGGGACAGGTGTTCGCTCAGGGTGCGAAGCTTGTTACCCAGTCCATTGAGTCCGGCAAGATTTTTGCATCCGATACCTGGAATACACTTATTGGCGGTGTTAAGGATAACAACTCCACCCTTCACTTTATTGGTCTGTTCTCGGACGGAAACGTTCACGCACACATCGATCATCTTACCGCTCTTATTAACAGAGCTAAGGCTGATGGCGTAAAGAGAGTAAGACTTCATATCCTGCTTGACGGACGTGATGTTGGCGAGACCAGTGCACTTGATTACGTGCTTCCTTACGAGGCGTTTCTTGAAAGCATCAGAGGTGAGGACTTTGACGTAGCTATAGCTTCCGGTGGCGGAAGAATGCAGGTTACCATGGATAGATACGAGGCTAACTGGACTATGGTTGAGCTTGGCTGGAGAACTCACGTGCTTGGTGAGGGCAGACAGTTCGCATCTGCAGAGGAGGCTATCAACACCTACAGAGCAGAGTATAAGGTTATCGACCAGGATCTTCCTCCCTTCGTTATAGCAAAGGACGGCAATCCCGTTGGTACCATCAACGACGGCGATAGCGTTATCCTTTATAACTTCCGCGGCGACCGTGCTATCGAGATATCCAAGGCATTTGAGGGGGGCGAGGACTTTGATAGGTTTGACAGAAAGCGTGTTCCCGCAGTGCTTTATGCAGGTATGCTTGAGTACGATGGCGACCTTCATATTCCCAGCCGTTATCTCGTTTCTCCCCCTGAGATCTCCAATACTCTTACAGAGTATCTCGTTAGTGCGGGTGTAAACATGCTTGCTATATCCGAAACTCAGAAGTATGGTCACGTAACCTATTTCTGGAACGGCAACAAGTCAGGCAAGTTCTCCGAGGAGCTTGAAACCTATATTGAGATTCCCTCGGACGTGGTACCCTTCGAGCAGAGACCCTGGATGAAGTGTGCTGAGATCACCGACAAGCTTATAGAGTGTCTCAGAAGCGGTAAGTACAAGTATCTTCGCGTTAATTTCCCCAACGGCGACATGGTTGGTCATACCGGCTCCTTCCTTGCTACCCAGTGCTCTATGGAGGCTCTTGACCTTCAGCTTGCCAGAATTCTAAAGGTGGTTGACGAGGTAGAGGGCGTTGCACTTATCACTGCCGATCACGGTAATGCTGATGAAATGTACGAGATCGATAAAAAGACGAAGGCTCCTAAGGTTAACAAGGACGGTGGCTTCAAGGCGAAGACCAGCCATACACTTAACCCTGTTCCCTTCATCATTTACGACAACTTTAATTCTGATAAATACACCATAAAGCAGGGCAGAAGTGATTTTGGTCTTTCTAATGTGGCCGCGACCACCGTTAATATGCTCGGCTACGATGCTCCCACGATCTGGGATGAAACTATGATCAATTTTAAGTAATCAATAAAAAGCAGGGTGCTTGTAAATACTTCGGCATCTTGCTTTTTAAGTCAGTTTAATGTGCGTTGCTTATTATGAGTGCGTTACTTAAGTAATTGACAACAATGCTTTCTCGAAAGGAAATGCAAATGAAACAAAAAAAGCATAAGAAAAAATTCAGACATCCAAATAAATTTGTGGTTTCTCTTGGAAAAGCGATTTCCAGATTCCTCTGTAAGTACATATATAACGTAAAAATAGTTCGTAACGAGCTTGATGGCAAGAACGGAAGATATGTGATCATAGCTAATCACGAGTCTATTATTGACGTGCTTCCTGCCTATGCAGCCGTTCCTCCCAAGACCCATTTTGTGGTTAGTAAGGCAATGATGCAGTCGCTACCCATCGCCCCGCTTATTGAGATGTCGGGTGCTATCAGCAAGAACCAATTCCAGACCAGTGCACTTGATATGCGAAAGATGAAGGCGGTTCTCGATCACGATGAGCCATTGATGCTATATCCTGCAGGACTTATGACGGAGAGCGGTGCATCGACCCCTATTCCTCTTGCAACTGCAAAGGTGCTTAAGTGGTTTAACGCGGACGTTTACGTTGCACGTGTAAACGGCACCTATCTTACTAATCCTAAGTGGGCAAGAGTTAAGCGTAAGGGAGAGATCACCCTTGAGCTTTATAAACTTTCATCAAAGGAGGACTTCGCCGCACTCAGCGACGAGGAGGCGGCTAATCTTGTTACCGAGCATCTTTCATTCGATGCATACAGGCACAACGAGGAAAAGAAGGTTTATTATAAAAACGGCGATAACGTTGAGGGCCTTGAGTTCGTTCTTTATAAGTGTCCCAAGTGTCATAAGGAGTTTACTATTTACGTAAGGGGTAAAAATAAGCTCGTATGTGAGGATTGTGGCTATGCGGTACAGAGCGATAATTACGGCTTGCTATCCTCGCTTGGTCCGGGCGAGCCTATCTATAAGTATCCTAGCGATTGGCACGCATTCATTGAGGAATCGGTTTATGAGTTTGTAAAGGAGCATCCTAACTTCTATTATGAAACTCCCGCTGAAATTCATGCTATAAACGAGAAGAAGCATAAATATGAGCCTATCGGTCGTGGAAAGATCGGATTTGATTTCGACAAGTTCGTTATGCAGGGAACCCTAAGAGGCAAGAATTTTGTAGAGGAGATCTCGACTCAGGCATTTCCCATACTTCCTTTCTCGCCCGGTGCATATTTTGAGATTCAGCATGGTGAAAATATATACCGAATAATTCCCGACGATCCAAGCATCGTTATGAAATGGATATTCACGCTTAAGGCTACCTTCCGCCTAAAGCATGAGGAATAACCTCTAAGCAAGAGAAAACCTGTTTTCTCCCTTGTCTAACAAAATAGAAGGAGGACGGCACCGTCGGTGGAGCCGTCCTCCTTTTCCATATATTACATTTGACATTTTCTTTGTAAAATGGTATAATAATTCCAGAATATGTTTGGGTGTGCGTCGCGTTTTTGGCGTTAGAGAGTGGCTCTCTTGCCGGCGGACGCATTTTTTGTTTCCAAGGTAAGAGGGGAGTGAGTCACGGTCGAGTTGGCATAGTCCAACAAAACGAAAAGAAAGGAAGGATTTATTTTTGAAAAGATTATTTTGTATTTTGCTGGCATTGGCTTTGTTGGTTGGCAGTGCTTCTGTAACTGCGTCTGCCAATACGACTCACAGGGTAATAAAGGGGGACAACCTGTGGAGGATCGCCGTCGCCTACAGGGTAGGTCTTTCGGAGATCAAGGCTGCAAACCCCGATATTAAGAATTATGACCTTATCTATCCGGGACAGATTATTAAAATTCCAACGGTTTCTTCTTCCACGGCTGCCTTTGAGGCCGAGGTGGTAAGACTGGTGAATCTGGAGCGTACCAAGCAGGGACTTTCGCCTCTGGCTCAGGACTGGCAGCTGTCAAGGGTTGCAAGGTATAAGTCGCAGGATATGAGAGATAAGGGCTATTTTTCGCATACCAGCCCTACCTATGGCTCACCGTTTGATATGATGAAGAGCTTTGGCATAAGCTATAGAACTGCAGGGGAAAATATTGCTAAGGGATACGCCACGCCCGAGGCGGTAGTTAATGCATGGATGAATTCACCAGGTCACCGTGCAAATATCCTAAGCAGATCGTTTACGCATATTGGCGTTGGCTACGTTGCTTCGGGTGACTACTGGACACAGATGTTTGTTGGAAAATAGCCTTAATTCAAAAGCCAAATACCCGTATTCAGATATCCCGCAAAGATTACCCAAAGTGCATAAGGTATTTGTAGATATGCAGCTATAGGAAGTACCTTACGGTATTCAAGAATAGTGCGGATGATACAGTAAAGCAGGACTATCAGTACCAGCAGGGCAAAGAAGGCCGCTTGGAGATTGAAGAAAACTATGCTCCAGGCAAAATTCAATGCAAGACTTATCGCGTAATAAATAAGTCCCTTTGTTGCTGGTGTCGGATTTTTCTCCCTATGCAAATAAAT
This sequence comes from Eubacteriales bacterium, assembly GCA_045531485.1. Lineage (GTDB taxonomy): Bacteria > Bacillota > Clostridia > Oscillospirales > CAG-272 > UBA1740. The sequence continues at coordinate 42,405 of JAZSEC010000039.1, forward strand.
CATGGCAGAGCTGACGCCCATAAGAACAAACAGTACGGTCCAAACTATGGGAAAAAGAAATGCAGGCGGAGCCAGTGGCGGCGAATTCAGCTTCCCATAGACGTCCATACTATCTTTTGTCAGTGCCGCAGAGGCAATTCCGACCGTCAAGGGAATTGCTATTCCAATTGAATAGGGAAGAATATACGGTTTGATTTTTAGCCATATCGCTTTTATTTTGTTCATAAAAAATACCTCCATCTAATGCAAGTTTATGCAAAAGGGTGGAGGTATATGTTATTCTGCCCGAAAATATTATCGAAGTTTGTTATCTGGTCTTTAAGCCGAGAATCTCGTCTTCCTTCCAGTTATAGATAAGTGCGGGACATTGTCCGCCTATCTGTATAGTGTAGGTAATGACTCCGTCCTTATCCTCAAATGCCTCGTATATGTAGCCGAAGCAGAGCTCACCGCGACGTTTGAAATTGACGAAATCTCCCTTTTTATATTTTGCATTTTCGGGGTATTTATTCTTCTTAAAAAGCTTATCAAAAAACATAGGTATTTACCGCCTTTCTGATTATATTTTATCACATATCGGTAGAAAAAGCAATAGCCCTAAAAAAATATTGACATTATAAGAAAAAAATGGTAAAATTTTTATAAAGACTGTAACCTTTATTGGTTAAATGGTGTCTTATAGGGTGAATAGGAAGAAAGGAGCCTTAATATGAAAAGATTTTTACATCTATTGACCGCGTCAATTCTTATCTGTATGATCGTCTTTAATCTTTACGGCTGCATCATGGTTGGTGCTGTGGATCTTATGGACGGTGTTGCTCCGGGAGCTGTTGATGCTATTGACGATATGGAAGAGGGAAATATTGCTGTGTCGGATTTTGCGGTAAGACTTCTTCAGTCTATCGATGACGATGGCAACGTTTTCATTTCTCCGCTATCCATAATGTTGGCTCTTGCCATGACCGCCAACGGTGCCTCGGGACAGACTCTTTCACAGATGGAGAGCGTGCTTGGTATGACGGCTGACCAGCTTAATTCCTACCTTTATTCTTACGTAACCTCTCTGCCTGAGGGAGATAGATATAAGATTAAAGTTGCTAATTCTATCTGGTTCAGAAATGACGATGCCTTTGTGGTCAATAATAGCTTTTTACAGAAAAATGCGGATTATTACGGGGCAGAAATATATAAGACGCCTTTTGATTTTACAACCCTTAATGATGTCAACAGCTGGGTAAATAGAGAAACCAACGGAATGATTCCTTACTTATTAACCTCCATTCCTGATGAGGTGCTGATGTATCTTATTAACACCGTTGCCTTTGAGGCGGAGTGGCATGAAATATATTCCGGCAGACAGATTAAGGACGGCATCTTTACAAAGGAGGATGGCACCGAGCAGAATGCCAAGCTTATGTACTGTGATGAGTACAGGTATCTCGAGGATGACTATGCCACCGGATTTATCAAGAGCTATTACGGTAATAAATACGCCTTCGTCGCTATGCTTCCTGACGAGGGAGTTACAGTTTCGGAATACGTTACCTCCCTAAACGGAGAAGGACTGTATAATATGCTGTCCGAGCCCGTTTATTGTACGGTTAAGACTGCTATGCCCAAGTTCGATGTAAAATATGAAATCGAACTTTCCGGCGTGCTTGCGGAAATGGGAATGCCTGATGCCTTCAGCATGTACGGTGCTGATTTCAGTAATCTTGGTAGCTATGGCAAGGAGAATATCTATATAGGAAGTGTTATTCATAAGACGTCCATTGAGCTTGATGAGAGAGGAACCAAGGCGGTTGCCATAACTTATAATGACTTAAACGGAGCTGCTGCACCCGATGCAGAACCAAAGGTTGTTTACCTTGACCGTCCCTTCGTATATATGATAATCGACATAGAGAATAGCCTTCCAATTTTCATCGGAACGGTTACCGACGTAAATTAAAAGCAAAAGGAGCCTTGATATCAGGGCTCCTTTATTAATTTTATACAATTTTGCATATTTATCTTTGTTAAAAAAGACCCTCATGAAAAAATTGACAAGGATATTTTAAAATGATATAATTTTAATGTAACATAAAAAATCTTTGGAGGATAGATATGAAAAAGGTATTAATTACTATAGCTGTTGTAATTCTTGCATTGCTGCTTCTGGCCGGAGGATTTCTTCTTTGGGGTGATTCTTATGCAAAGAATTACGATTGCGAAATTCCCGAGCAGGTTGAGATAGAACCTAACGAGCTTGGTACAGTTACTGCGGTTGGCAGGGGACTTTATACTCCTGATGGAAAGCGTTTTGATATTAAGGGCGTAAACTACGGTAACCTCTTTATTTTCGAGGGTTGGATGACCATAAACTCTATCGGAGCTCAGGTTAATGCTGACGGCAGCTACGTTAAGCTGAATCACGACGGTACTATTGTTGAGGAATACGAGGAGATCTATCAGGAGGAAATGGATGAGATCCTTGCAGGTAGATTCTCCGACGAGCAGCTTACTAACCTCAATAATGCTTATTTTGAGTCCTATTGCACCAATGCAGATTTTGAATTTATAAGCGGAATCGGACTTAACACCGTTCGTTTGCCCGTGTATTATCGCACATTTCTTTCTACCCACGATAGATACAGACTTACCGACGAGGAGCTCTGCGAGATGGAATTCGAGGATATTGAGCTTGATTTCAGCAAGATCGACAAATTCCTTGAATATGCCGCAGACAACGGTCTTAAGGTAATTATAGATATGCACGGTGTTATGGGCGGTCAGAGCGGATACGAGCACTGCGGTACCAGGGATATCGATTTTTGGACAAACGAGAGCTACATACAGTTTATGTGCAATCTCTGGCGTGCAATTGCTGATCGCTATGCAAAAGAAAGAAAAGATCTGGCACCCACCATTCTTGCATACGATCTTGCAAACGAGCCCACCAGCAGATATGAGATAGGCACCGGCCCTCTTCAGTGGGAGGTTATGAATCGTCTTTACGACGCGATCCGCGAGGTTGATACCTGCCACGTAATATCCATTGAGGGCGTATGGTATCCCGTCTCTCTTCCCAGTCCCGAAAAGTACGGTTGGGAGAACGTCATTTATCAGTATCATTTCTACAACTGGAATCATGATAGCGGTATTCCCAATGAACTCTTCTACGCACTTCAGTTTGGACTTTATAGCCTATCCGATTTTGACGTTCCAAAGTTTGTAGGTGAATTCAGCTTCTTTGGCAACGATGCAGCCTGGGAGCATTATCTTGATCAGTATGATCAGCTTGGCTGGGGCTGGACAACCTGGAGCTATAAGACCATTTCCGTTGGATATTGGGACAATACCTGGGGCATTATGGTTCAGAAGATGAATCTTAAGAACGATCCCGGTGTTCTCACCGACGGCGATCCCTCTAACGATAATCTTAAGCTGAATCTCAGAGAAGCATCATACGATGAGATCCTTGCCGCTTGGTCTGATCAGCAGTCCTCCTACGGCGATCAGGATGGTGTATATAGCTATATCGATAGAGTAAATGACGATGGTAGCGTTGTTTACGGTCAGATGTATAGAATACTTGTTGCATATTTTGAAAGACAGAACAATGATTGATATTGAAAAGTTAATTAACGACCTTACTCTTGAGGAGAAGGCCTGTCTGCTGGCAGGACACAAGTCCTGGTATACCAATAAAATCAGCAGGGTAGAGCTGCCGTCGGTTATTCTTACCGATGGGCCTCACGGCCTTCGAAAGAGGAAGGAGGACGATAAAACCGCAGGTCTGGGTCAGACCGAGCTATCCACCTGCTTTCCCGCCGCATCCACCACGGCCTCTTCCTGGAACAAGGATCTGCTTTATAAGATGGGCGTGGCCATGGGTGAGGAATGTCATTACTACGGCGTAAGCCTTATTCTTGGTCCTGCGGTCAATATTAAAAGAAATCCTCTCTGCGGCAGAAACTTTGAGTACTTTAGTGAGGATCCGCTTATTGCCGGTTCTCTCGGTGCAAGCCTTACCCGCGGTATAGAGGATATGGATATAGGCACCAGTGTGAAGCACTATGCCTGCAACAACAACGAGGCTAACAGATATTTCGGCGATTCCATAGTGGATGATCGAGCCTTCCATGAGATTTATCTGAAGGCCTTTGAGCCTATTATCAAGGAGGGAAAGCCCGCCTCGGTAATGTGTGCCTATAACAAGGTAAACGGCAAATATGCCTCTGAAAATCCCGAGCTGCTTAACGGTGTTCTTCGCGACGATTGGGGATATCAGGGACTTGTGATGTCCGACTGGGGTGCGGTTAATGACAGAGTAGAGGGCCTTAAGTCCGGACTTGATCTTGAGATGCCCGGTGATATCGGCCATAACCGACAGGTAATTATTGACGCTGTAAAGGACGGAACACTTTGCATGGATACTGTCGACACATCGGTTCGCCGTGTGCTGACTATGATCAAGCGTGGTGCTGAGTCAAAGCGTAAGGTAGAGGATAAATTCCTCGTTCACGCCGAGCTTGCGAAGCAGCTTGCGACCGATAGTGCCGTGCTTATGAAAAATAAGGACGGAGTGCTTCCTATTTGTCCCTGCAAAAGATATCTTGTTGTTGGCGAGATGTTCGAGAACATGCGTTACCAAGGGGCAGGATCCTCGCTCATCCGTCCCTATAAGCTCGTATCACCTAAGGAGGCGTTTGATGCCCATAAGGTTGAGTATGACTACGAGCAGGGATATAACGTATTTTCCTTTGATGAGAACGAAGAGCTTGCAGAACGTGCACTCAGCAAGGCCGTAGATGCCGATACGATTCTCTTCTTCGGAGGCCTTTCTGAATATGCAGAGAGCGAGGGGTTTGACAGATCCACACTCGATCTGCCGAAAAATCAGGTTGATCTTCTCCTTAAGCTTTCGAGACTTGGTAAGAGGATAATTCTGGTTATGTTCGGCGGAAGTCCGGTTGATATGAGCTTTGACGCTTCGGTGGACGCTATACTTAATATGTATCTTCCAGGCGAAATGGGCGGTGAAGCTGTTTACGAGCTTCTCTTCGGCCTGGCAAATCCCTCTGGCAGACTTGCTGAAACCTGGCCTCACAGATATGCTGACGTACCCTTTGGCGGCGAGTTTACCAAGACCACCAACGACAGATACAAGGAGAGTATTTTCGTCGGATATCGATATTATACAAGCTTTGACGTTCCAGTAAAGTACCCCTTCGGTTACGGTCTTTCCTACACCGAATTTGCTTATAGCAATATGAGGGCAGAGCAGGGTGACGGAAAAATCAAGGTAACTCTTGACGTTACCAACAAGGGCAGTCGCGACGGCAGTACTGCCATAGAATTGTTTGTCAAGGCTCCAAAGACCGATCTGGTAAAGCCTCTGCGTGAGCTTCGTGGCTTTGATAAGGTATTTCTTAAGTCGGGAGAAACCAAGAACGTCACGGTGGATATTCCTATTGATAGACTCAGATACTATATTGATGGTAGCTGGCGTCTTGAAAACGGTGAATACACGATCGAGCTTTGCTCGGATGCAAATACAGTAATGCTTTCTGCACCAATCACGGTGAATGAGGGAACAAGGCTTTCCGGTAATGATGCCTACAATTATCTTTACGGTAGGGATAAGGCTGGGCTTCTTGCTATGACCGACGGTGAGTTTGACAACCTTTTAGGCAGAGAAATTGCCGAGCCTAGCATCACACGTCCCTACGATCTCAATACACCTATGAGAGAGTATAAGACCGCAGGCGGTAGGTTCCTCTTCGGACTGATTAATTTTGCTTTTAAGACTATTTATAATTTTGAGAAGCACGGTAAAAGCACTCCCGATAAGGAAACCAAGGTCAAGAACGCCTACTTCGGATGGCAGACCATCAGGGCAATGAGTCTTCGTTCAATCTCTTACGCCAGCGAGGGCCTGCTATCTCACAAGATGGCACTGGTTCTTCTGCATATAGCAAACAACCAGATCGGTAAGGCTATCGTAAGGCTTATTAAGCCTGAAAAATGCGTAAAGCTTCCCGAGTAATAAATGTTAAAGGCTGAGCCAAAAGCTCAGCCTTTTATTATGTGACGCCATTTTATTCAGAAGAGTATCCGCTGATATATAAATAGTGGAACAGATCATTCACAAATTCCTTATCATTAGAAACATTTAAAGTGAACCCATAATAGCCGTCGTTTTTGATAACGTAATCATTTTTTATCCAGCCGCTTTCATTTAGATCTATGGCGTCGTTATTATTGTAGTGCCATTGTGTGGTGTCGCTTTTTATTCTGATAAGTGTGCCGGATGGCAAATTGATCTTGAATTCTGTGGTATACCACTGGTAATCATACTTTATTCTCATTGAAAACGATATATAGTCAAGTAGCATATCCTTACTTTCGAGATCAAACGCTTTACCGTTTTTACTCTCTATTACCAAACCATACCACCCGGACTCATCAATTAAGAATTCGGAATTATTTGATACATTGATCTCGGAAATAACATTTGATGATAATATGCTATCGGTTTTTACTAAGGTAACATTATATATTTCGTCGTTTTTTACATTGATCATCATACCGTATGATAAAAAGATGTTATCAACCGAGCAAATAATGTTATCCTTTTCGCTGTCACTGCTGAATCTGTTTCCGAATGTCATTTTACCGGTACGGATGTAGTTGCTTTCCGGATCCACCGAGGGGAGGGAAATGTCAGAAAGACCTGATTCGATAATACGTGCGATAAGTCGATGCCCCTCTTCGTTTGGATGAATACCGTCTGGCATATAATTATCTCGTACCTGCTTATGCATGGGGTCAAGAGGGAAAAGAGAATACAGGTCAATTACGTCAACATCATATTTTTCGCAGGCACGTTTAATTGCCTCGGCATAGTCCTTGATAGAATGTCCGACTGCATTTGTCGATTGACCGGATTCCATGTATATCGGCATTGGAGTAACGAAAACAAGACGACTGCCTGGTTTTTTCTCTAGGATTCCTGGAATTATAGTATTAAGAGCACCGTATAATGAAATGTCATCTGCATCTTCAATATTGCCTATCGGCGTATTATAAAGATAGTCGTTCATACCCATAAATACAAGGATAAGCTTTCTCTCGCTAAGATCATTAAATCGATTAATCAGATGATGAGTGTCATTCTCATAATCTGAAGAGGCACTAATACATGAGAAAGGTTTTCCTTGACTGTCACATCTCAAAAGGCTCAAATCGTTTATTAAATGATTAAAGTAAAGGAGGTAATCGCAACCTGCTTCTCTATAGGTTATCTCATCTCCAACGGCTAATGCAGATGTCCCTTTCCACTTGCTTTCAGGAATTTCACTTTTTGAAACAACCGCCAAAAAGCCTCGTTCCTCTGTGGTGAGCACACGGTAACCATCGGGAACATCGACCAGAGATGCTAATGCTTCAGCCTCGCTTGAAAAATACTCGTCTGCAACAATTCCGTTTTTTATGGTAAATATGCAACCGTCCTCCTTGTAGTAAAGCAGATTGGCGTATTTACTTGCATCCACGGGATTATTAACGAAATAATCCATATATAGGTCTCTTATCTCTTGTGTAATATTGACCTTCTCTGCGTTATCGATAACTCCGTCAAAGGTGGGAATAAGAATGGCGGCAATAATTGCAATTACAGAGATAACAATTACTAGCTCGATTATTGTAAATCCAAGCCTGAGCCTTGCGTTCATATTAGCACCTCCTATAAGAATATGGATATATAAAATTATATCATAGTTTTAATTGGTAGTCAATATTATTTATGGAACGAAAATAGAAAGGAAATGTTGTACGATAAACCGGACAACTTTTGTCCGGATTAAAAAACTTTTTCTAAAATTTTCATTTTCGATTATACAGGTTAACGTGTTCAGCTTTTGAACAGGTTAAAAAAAGAAAAAACTCCTTGAATCGGTGTTAACCGAAGCAAGGAGCTTTTCAAAATAATATTTTGTAATCATATTAAATTTTTCATATCACGAAGTCTTATCGAGCAAGCAAGCTCCAACGTAATGAAGCAACTTCGCAAGCCACCTAAAAATCAAAATAGGGACAGGGCTAACACAAAGGTTTTAACAACGCAACCTTTCATCGGCAGAAGAAACAACGGGCGAGTCGGAAAGCGGTCTAGCACCGCCCGTTCTTTGCCGATATTGCGTTTCATTTGTGCTAGTCTTTTTGTTTTTAGGGCGTGTGCTTGGCTTCGGCGGAGCATGTGGGGCTCCCCGAAACGAGCGAATCGAGTTTTGGGGGCTAGCTGGCGAGCCGACTTGTATCAAGCGGGGCACACTCCACGGTGCCAAAATATAATTCATAGTTAAAAAGCCTTGATATATAGACAAAATTATGATAAAATAATCTCACCAATAAATAAGAATACGTATGGAGGAAAGAGTGAATGAGACTTGATGGATTTGGGTTATTTGTAGATGATATGGCTAGTATGATTCGTTTTTACAGAAATGTTTTAGGGTTTGAAATAAAAGAAAGCGAAGATACTTCAAATGTATATTTGATTAAGGATGATACATTATTTCTTATGTACGGAAGAAAAGATTTTGAAAAAATGACAAGTCGTAAATATGAATATATAAAAGGGCTCAATGGTCATGCAGAAATTGCATTGTATGTTGATACCTTTGAAGAAGTAGATGCTGAATATAAAAAGGCCGTCAGCAAAGGAGCCGTTTCTGTATTAGAACCCGAAACAGAACCTTGGGGACAAAGAACCTGTTATATTGCTGACCCCGAGGGGAATTTGATTGAAATAGGTTCTTTTAATAAACCGTTTAGAAGTTAATGTTTCAGTTTGACAGAGCGAAAAATTCCAATTTGAGGGTGGAAAGAACATTTTAATTACAAATAAAATCAGGGTGGGATTTCGTGTCTCACCCTTTCCTCACTAATCTTTTCAAATTGGAATAAAAAGAGCCTAAGCTGATGATTCAACTTAGGCTCATAGTGGTGCGGAAAATGTCAAGCGTTAAGAAAACTCTTGATAAGAGCTTTCAGCTTGAAGACCGAAAGCTTGTCTTGAGGTCTGTCCCGTTTTCCGTTTAACAAAAAAGAGAAACGGGACTTGAACTGAGTAGGCTTTGCCTCTTCGCTAAGTTTTCTTT
>JAZSEC010000057.1:0-2688 GCA_045531485.1 Eubacteriales bacterium
CGCACAGCGAACCTGCTCCGAGGCAAAGCCTTGGAATCAGGTTCGAAACATTGCTCCGTCCTTCCCAGAGGGAAGCTTGTCAGACGGAGCAAATTCCTGTTGCGGCAGACCTCTTTTGCTTTGGCTATCGCACAGCGAACCTGCTCCGAGGCAAAGCCTTGGAATCAGGTTCGAAATATTGCTCCGTCCTTCCCCGAGGGAAGCTTGTCAGACGGAGCAAATTCCTGTTGCGGCAGACCTCTTTTGCTTTGGCTCTCGCACAGCGAACCTGCTCCGAGGCAAAGCCTTGGAATCAGGTTCGAAACATTGCTCCGTCCTTCCCAGAGGGAAGCTTGTCAGACGGAGCAAATTCCTGTTGCAAAAGTGAAAAAAGCAGACCAACGGTCTGCTTTTTCTTTTATTTGTTATTTTTTGCCTTATTAATTGCTGATACAATCACGTGTGCCAGGATAATGATAAAATAGATTGGAATCGACGAGCAACAATAGCCTCGGAAATCAAGCAAAACGTCGTCGAAGCTACAGTGTCTGCCCTCGGTAAAGTAGGGTAGCTGAAGGATCTCGGTGATTCCGGCTACGGCAAAGCCGGCGAAAAGCGTTACGCCGCCTGCGATAAGCTTACCCTTCAGGGTCTTTTTAAATATTATGTAGTAGCTGAGTGATCCGAAAATACCAAGCACAAGGAAGGCACCAAAGTGACCGATGGATTTTCTGATAACGTAATAGAAATTCGTAATCGTGTCCTTAATGGTGATTCGGTCAACTGTGAGTGTGAAGGACTCTTCGGTAGTCTCTCCGTCATAGGAGGTGTAAACTGTAATTGTCGTGCTGCCACCTGCCAATGCTTCGATAGCTCCGTCTTGATTTATCCTTGCTACGCTCTCGTCAGAAGAGGAGAAGAAAACGTCAAGAACTGTAGCATTTTCATCCAGCGTAGCGATAATCTTGCCAGATTCACCCTCTTTTATTACGTATTTATCATCATCATTATTGATGCCCTCGAATGAAAGTGTGATCGTTTGAGATAGGATTTCTTTAACAGTAATCTCAACGCTACTTTCAATACTGTCACCGCATCTTGCGGTAATGGTGACAACACCCGCCTTGTTGCAGGTGACGATGCCACTTTGGGATACGGATGCGATATCTTCATCCGAGCTATACCACACAACCTTGCCCTCGGCACCGGTAGGATTCAGCTTTGCCGTAACCTTTATCTCCGAGCCAATATATCCAAAGGCTTCTGCCGCCTTTACCGTAATGGATTCGGGGTTAATAATCGGAACCTCGATCTTGGGCAAAACGGTTATCTCTACGCTGTAGCTAAGCTCGGGATTTGAGGTTGAGGTAACTGTGATCGTTGCCACGCCCTCCTTCATTGCGGTGAGGGTACCCGACTTGCTGACGCTGATTACCTTTGGGTCGGATGATTCCCAGCCGGCGGTTTTAACCGATGTGTTTGATGGAGTAAACTTCAGCTCCAGCTTGTGCTTATCACCAACGTGAAGCTCCTCTGGGAGATTGGTGATTTTTATCTTTTCCGCAACGATTTCCGATACGGATATGTTGATTTCATAGCTGAGAAGTGGATTTTCTGCCGAGGTTACCGTAATGGTGGCAGAGCCAATGCCCTTTGCCGTTATTTTTCCGTCTGGGTATACGTATACGGTGTCCTCGTCAGAGGAAGAATAATTTAATGACTTGTTACTGGCGTTGCTTGGCGTAACGGTGCTGTTTACCGTTCCGGACTGGCCGATGAACATATTAAGCTCGTTGCCTTCATGCTTTTCTTTGCCAATAATTATAGATCCGATAGACAGACCCTCAATTTTGATAAACTCAGCCTCAGGCTTTTGAATATCGGTGACGACCTCGTTGAATTTGTCGCCAACACTGTTGCTGATGTCTGATGATTCCGTGCCGGGAGTAAGTGCCTGACGAATCAAAATGGCTATAAGAGCTATATAAATCAGGATTATTCCTGCCTTAAACAGAAATTTCAACGCCTTTTTCATCCCTTTGCTCCTTTTAATGTAATAATAACAATTATACCATATATACCATAAATATATATAAAATAAACAAATGTTTACTATTTATTTAAAAAATGTACACAATATTTGTCAAAATAATGTACATGGAGAACATTTATGTAAAACAAAATGATAATTTGCTATAATTTTGCTATTGACTTTTCTGTATATTTGGTTTATAATAATAACACTCACGGGGCCGTAAGGGTTTCGACGGGGATTTTGAGGTATGATAAGCGTGGCGGGCTGGATAATCCCGTAATAATGTCCAACCTTAAAATAAACGACAACAACACTGTTGCTCTTGCAGCGTAAGCTGTGACGCGGCCTTAAGTGCCGCCCGTACCGTGGATGAGGACTACGGCTTCCACCGTGCGTCAAACCAGTAGTGAACTTGCATCGAGATTTCGCTCTTGTATCGGTCAAGCACAAAAGGGCTACCAAGGTCAAAGCCTGTCTATCGGCGTTGACAGCGGGAATTTTCAATAGATAAGACTGCCCACGGAGAAGGTTATATCAAGAGGTTTTCGGACACGGGTTCAACTCCCGTCGGTTCCACCAAAAAGAAAAGGACGCCTTGTGCGTCCTTTTCTTTTTGACGAACCTTCGCTCGTTGAACCCGCTCGAGTGCTTTGCACTCGAATCGGGTTCACATT
>JAZSEC010000061.1:0-63718 GCA_045531485.1 Eubacteriales bacterium
ATGAAGAGAATCAACACTATCGAAACTAAGGATATTGCAAAGACCGTTGAGAACGGTGGCTGCGGCGAGTGCCAGACCTCCTGCCAGTCTGCTTGCAAGACCTCTTGCGGCGTTGCAAATCAGCAGTGCGAGAATCAGAACAAGTAATTTGATTTTCAAAGGGCGTCGCAATTTGATTGCGACGCCTTATTTTTGCCTGACGGCCGTTTTTAAGCAGAGTAAAGGACGGCTATTTAGTGGTTTTAAGGAGAAAAAATACAATGGTACACCAGTACAAGCTTAACGGATATAATATTGTTCTCGATACTGCATCGGGCTCGGTGCATACCGTGGACGAGGTGGCTTATGACATTATTGAGATGTATAAGACCCACACTCCCGAGCAGATAGTAGAGGAGATAATGAAGAGATACGGTCATCTTGACGACGTAAACGAGTCGGAGATTCTTGACTGTATCGAGGATATAAGATCGCTTGAGGCGGCCGGAAAGCTCTTTTCCACCGACGCCTACGAGGGTCTTGCCACTAATTTTAAGAATAACAGCAAGGTTGTAAAGGCACTTTGCCTTCACGTTGCTCATACCTGTAACCTTAACTGCTCCTACTGCTTCGCAAGTCAGGGTAAATATCAGGGTGACCGTGCTTTAATGTCCTTTGAGGTAGGTAAGCGTGCTCTTGATTTCCTTATGGAGAATTCGGGCACCAGACGTAACCTTGAGGTAGACTTCTTCGGCGGCGAGCCCTCGCTTAACTTTGACGTGGTAAAGCGTCTGGTCGAGTATGCAAGAGAGGTGGAGGGCGAGCGTGGCAAGAACTTCCGCTTTACCTATACCACCAACGGTATGATCCTCACCGACGAGATGATCGAGTTCCTTAACAAGGAGTGTCATAACGTGGTTCTTTCTCTCGACGGCAGAAAAGAGGTAGACGACCACTTCCGTGTTGACTATACCGGTAAGGGCAGCTATGATACCATCGTTCCCAACTTCAAGCGACTTGTTGAGAGCCGCGGCGGCAAGGGATATTACGTGCGTGGTACATATACCCATAACAACGTTGATTTTACCAACGATATTATTCACATGGCGGATCTCGGCTTCACCGAGCTTTCTATGGAGCCTGTGGTTTGTCCTCCCGGCGATCCTTACGCTCTTACCGAGGAGGATCTTCCCATTCTCTTCGAGCAGTATGAGATTCTTGCTAAGGAGATGATAAAGAGAAGAAGAGAGGGACGTCCCTTCACCTTCTATCACTATATGCTTGACCTCAAGCACGGCCCCTGCATTTATAAGAGAATCACCGGCTGTGGCTCGGGTACCGAGTATATGGCGGTTACACCCTGGGGTGACCTTTATCCCTGCCACCAGTTCGTTGGCGACGAGAAATATCTTCTCGGCAATATCTTTGACGGTGTGAAGAACACCGCAGTTCAGGACGAGTTCCGTAGCTGCAACGCCTACTCCCGCGAGGAGTGTAAGGGCTGCTGGGCACAGCTTTATTGCTCGGGCGGCTGTGCTGCCAACTCCTATCACGCTACCGGCTCTATCGGCGGTGTGTATAAGTATGGCTGTGAGCTCTTTAAGAAGCGTATTGAGTGTGCGGTTATGTTAAACGTAGCCGAGGCGGAGCAGAGCTGACGGAATCCGGTTTTTTAGTCTGAATCCGAACGGTCTACGTAAAGGAGAGCGTTATGACAACACCAATTTTTGATTTTGTAAGGGCTTACGCTGATAAAAAAAACACCCGCCTTCACATGCCCGGTCATAAGGGTAGGGGAGTGCTGGGCTGCGAGGCTCTTGATATAACCGAGATAGGCGGGGCAGACGTGCTTTACTCTGCGGAGGGCATAATTGCCGAGAGCGAGGATAATCTCTCGCGTCTTTACAAAACGGCTCATAGCTTCTATTCCACCGAGGGCTCGACCCTGGCCATTAAGGCTATGCTTGCTATGGTAAGCGAGAGGGAGGGCGGCGAGCGTCCGCTGATCCTGGCGGCGAGAAACGTACATGCATCCTTTGTTCGTGCCGCGGCATTGCTTGATCTTGACGTGGAGTGGATATATCCTAACGAGGAGCAGCATCTTTGCAGCTGTGTGATCTCTCCCCGCGATATTCAGATGGCTGTTGAGGGTAGCAGCAGAAGGATCTCTGCCGTTTATATCACCTCGCCCGATTATCTTGGCGGTATGTCCAATATATCCCACCTGGCACGAACCTGCAACAGATACGGCATTCCGCTTCTGGTGGATAACGCCCACGGTGCTTATCTGAAGTTTCTTGAGGAGGATATGCATCCAATCAGCCTCGGTGCCGCTTTGTGTGCCGATTCCGCACATAAAACTCTGCCTGCTTTGACCGGTGGAGCATACCTTCATGTTTCGCCGGATTTTGAGTCCTTTGTACCAAAAAGTAGGGGGGCGTTGTCGCTTTTTGCGTCCACAAGTCCGTCTTACCTGACCCTTTCCTCCCTCGATCTTTGTAACGAAAGACTCGCAAATGACTATCCCGAGAGAATACAGGCTCTTGCGAGGAGAATAGCTCATATTAAGGCTGAGATAGCCTCGCTTGGCTTTACCGTTTGCGATAGCGAGCCGCTTAAGATTACCGTAAAGCTGGGTGACATTCTGGCAGAGCATCTAAGAGCCTGCGGTATTGAGCCCGAGTTCTCCGATTCGGATTACACCGTTCTTATGCTGACGCCCGAGAACACGGAGGAGGATCTCCATAGACTACTGTCTGCCTTTTCTTCCTTTGAGGGGGAAAAAACGACTGGCTACACCGACGTTTATGCCACCAAGCCTCATGAGGCGGTGCTTTCCATAAGGGATGCAGTGCTTTCTCCCGGTGAAATTATTCCCGTGGAGCATAGCGAGGGTCGCATCTGTGCCACTCCCACCGTGTCCTGTCCTCCTGCCGTTCCCATCGTTATCAGCGGTGAGAGGATAACAAGGTATGATATCGATCTGTTCAGGCACTACGGCATCAAAACCGTTGCCGTCGTTAAATAAAAAAGCTCCCTTGAAAAAGGGAGCTTTACTTTTCAGTCTGTTATAGACGCAGATCTGCTTTCCTCGGTATCCTCGGCCACGGAAGAGCCTTCGGCCGACCTTCTCTCGGACAGCTTTTTATTTATAAGCATATACACTCCGTAAAAGGCGGCAATGTATATAAGGAACAGAAGAATTACCATCATGGGATAAAGCACAGGATTCCCGCCTACGAGATTGTAGAGAATATCGTAAGGGGTACCGTCACCGCTGACAAGGAACATATAGTTGTAAGGAACTATGGTATTGCCGATTCCCGCCAGACCGCAGAAGGCGAGAAGGATAGCGTATGTTATGGGAATGTTCCTTGGCTTCATGCTTTTCATACCCGATATGCCGATATAAACGGTAGTAAAGCCGGCGATGGTGTGGGTGAGGGCAGAGAAAAGATTGTCAAAGGAAATTACAGGATAGGCGGCGTAGTTCTGTCCTGCTCCATAGGTGCCAAGCACCGAACCCAACATGCCGAAGATAAAGACGAAATCAAGGCTTGCCTCCTTCAGCCTTCCCTTAGATAAGGCGGCAACCGGTATGGCGATAAGCTGTATACTGCAAAGGAAAAGGGGAAGCTCGTATAGAACTCTGTCCGGCTCACCGCTTCTGATACAGGATATTATAATTCTGATTATCTCGATAGAGTCGAGAATTACAGCCGTCCATATAAGAATCTTATTTTTCTTATCGTAGCTTTCGCCGCGGAATCTTCGCCCGAAATATATAGCAAGAATGATTGTCACAGCGAGAAATGAGCTGACAAAAACCAGATGCTGCCAGGACAGAAAGCCCTCAGCAGGACGCTCGTATCCTCCAAAGCCGAAAAATTCTCTGAAAATTTCTTTCATTTTGCAATCCTCAAAATAAAGTAATTAACTTAATTATACAGGATAGAATAGAGCTTGTAAATAGGATTGTTGTTTTTTGTAAAAAAATGTCAGATCTTCAGGCTGACCTCTCCGGTAAAGAGGCTTTCGATACCGCCCTTCGTCCTTATTTTAAGCGAAAAGTCGGGGTTTATATCCAGCACCTCGGCATCATAGCTTTCGCTAAGCTTCATTACTGTCACGCTCCTGCCGATTATAAAGGATCTTTCCTTGTATTCGGTATAGTAATCACCCGACTCGGCGAGCATTTCTTTTATGATATAAGCCACAAGCTTTGATCTGTCTATTCTGCAATTTTTCTCTCCCTCAATCGAGGTTGCGATAGTCGAAATCTCATCTGAAATCGCGTTTTTGTAAACATTTATTCCCATTCCGACCACCTGATAGGCGATTTTGCCCTCATCTGACATCTCTCCCTCGGTGAGAATTCCTGCCAGCTTTTTGCCTCCAAGATACAGATCGTTCACCCATTTTATCTTGATTTCACAGTTGCACACCGATTCTATGGCTTTCGCCAGCGATACGGCTGCTCTCGCCGTTACCGTGGTAGTATCTCTGCCTGACTCTTTAGGGTAGGTGAGGAAGGAAATATATATTCCTGCACCCCTCTCGGACACAAAGCTGCGACCTCGTCTGCCACGTCCTGCCGTCTGTCCGTCGGCAATTAGCACCACCGTATCGGAGTTTTTTGGATTTTCTCTTGCAAGCTCCCTGGCTCTTGTGTTGGTCGAGTCGGTAAGCTCGTAGTAAATAATTCTCGGCGAGGATACGCCAAGATTCTTAAGCTCTTCCTTTATTCTGTCAACGCTTAACATATCCCGCCTCCTTTTTCTTAAAGTATATCACTTGATCGACCCGAAGTCAAGGCAAAAATATTTTTGCCCTGACTATTGACTTTTTTATATTTTTAAACTATAATAGTGAAGTAATAACTGTGACGGAGACAGTAGTGAGGGTAAAAGCGTGCAGAGAAGCGGCGTTTGGTGCGAGCCGTAAGCGAGTAGCCCCCGACGAAGATCACTCCCGAGTTGCTCGGCCGAACTATAGTAGGCCCTGCCGTCTGCCGCGTTAAGGCGTAAGAGATGCAGAATTTATTCTGTAATTTCGGGTGGTACCGCGTGTTTTTCGCCCCGATGGTTTTTGACCGTCGGGGCTTTTTATTTTATCTGTGCCTTCCCGAATAAACACTTGATTTTTATTAATTTTTTGGAGATAAATCTATGGAACTTTACGAAAAGGTGTCAACGAACCTGAATTTCGTTGAAAGAGAAAAGCAGACGAGAAAATTCTGGGAGGACAACCAGGTATTCGAGAAGTCTATCGAGCTTCGTGAGGGTGGAGAGAACTACACCTTCTTCGATGGTCCCCCTACCGCAAACGGCAAGCCTCATATCGGCCACGTTCTTACCAGAGTTATCAAGGATATGATCCCCAGATACCATACCATGAAGGGCAGACGCGTTCTTCGTAAGGCAGGATGGGATACTCACGGTCTTCCCGTCGAGCTTGAGGTTGAGAAGAAGCTTGGCATCGACGGAAAGGATCAGATCGAGGCATACGGTCTTGAGCCATTTCTCGCTCACTGTAAGGAGTCCGTATGGACCTACAAGGGCATGTGGGAGGATTTCTCGGGCACCGTTGGCTTCTGGGCTGATATGGATAACCCCTACGTTACCTATACCAACGACTTTATCGAGTCGGAGTGGTGGGCACTTAAGAAGATCTGGGACAAGGGTCTGCTCTATAAGGGCTTTAAGATCGTTCCCTATTGCCCTCGCTGTGGCACACCTCTCAGTAGCCACGAGGTTGCTCAGGGATATAAGGCGGTTAAGGAGAGAAGTGCTGTCGTTCGCTTTAAGTGTGTTGATGAGGATGCATATTTCCTCGCCTGGACGACTACTCCCTGGACACTTCCTTCAAACGTTGCACTTTGTGTAAACCCCTCGGACACCTACTGTAAGGTAAAGGCTGCCGACGGCTACACCTACTATATGGCAAAGGCTCTGCTCGATTCCATCCTTGGCGGCATCAAGCGTGAGGAGGGAACTCCCGCTTACGAGATCCTTGAGGAGATGAAGGGTATTGACCTTGAGGGCAGAGGCTACGAGGCTCTTTGGGATTGCACCAGAGAGTGTGCAAAGAGCCAGGGCAAAAAGGCTCATTATATCACCGCCGACAACTACGTTACCATGTCCGACGGTACCGGCATCGTACACATTGCTCCCGCCTTTGGTGAGGACGATAACAAGGTTGGCCGCCGTTACGGTCTTCCCTTCGTACAGTTCGTTGACGGCAAGGGTCAGATGACCGAGGAAACTCCCTACGCAGGCCTCTTCGTTAAGAAGGCAGATCCCGTGATCATCGCCGATCTTGAGAAGGAGGGTAAGCTCTTCTCCGCACCCAAGTTCGAGCACGACTATCCTCACTGCTGGAGATGTAACACTCCTCTTATCTACTATGCACGCGACACCTGGTTCATCGAGATGACTAAGGTGCGTGACAATCTTATCAAGAATAATAACACCGTAAACTGGATTCCCGAAAATATCGGTAAGGGACGCTTTGGCGACTGGCTTCAGAACGTACAGGACTGGGGTCTTTCCCGTAACAGATATTGGGGTACTCCTCTTAATATTTGGGAATGCTCCTGCGGTCATAAGCACTCCATCGGCTCTATTGAGGAGCTGAAGGCTATGTCCGATAACTGCCCCGATAACATCGAGCTTCACCGTCCCTATATCGACGCCGTTACTCTTAAGTGTGAGAAGTGCGGTGGCGAGATGAAGCGTGTTCCGGAGGTTATCGACTGCTGGTTCGACTCCGGCTCTATGCCCTTCGCACAGTGGCACTATCCCTTTGAGAACAAAGAGATCTTCGAGAGTCAGTTCCCCGCAGACTTCATCTCCGAGGGCGTTGACCAGACTCGTGGCTGGTTCTACTCTCTGATGGCGATCTCCACCCTTATCTTCGATTGTGCACCCTATAAGAACGTTCTCGTTCTCGGTCACGTGCTTGATAAGGAGGGACAGAAGATGTCCAAGTCCAAGGGTAATGCGGTCGATCCCTTCGAGGCACTTGAGCAGTACGGTGCCGACGCTATCCGTTGGTACTTCTACTCCAACTCTGCACCCTGGCTTCCTAACCGCTTCTTCGGTGACGCGGTAGTTGAGGGACAGAGAAAGCTTATGGGTACTCTCTGGAACACCTATGCCTTCTACGTGCTTTATGCCAATATCGACGGCTTTGATCCCACTAAGTACACCCTTGATAAGTCCACTCTCTCCGTAATGGACAGATGGGTTCTCTCCAAGCTTAATTCCACCGTTAAGGCGGTTGATAACTATCTTGCAAATTATAAGCTCCCCGAGGCATCCCGTGCTCTTGAGAGCTTCGTTGACGGACTTTCCAACTGGTACGTTCGCCGCAGCCGTGAGAGATTCTGGGCGAAGGATATGCCCACCGATAAGGTAAATGCATATCTCACCCTCTACACAGCTCTTGTTACTATTGCCAAGACCGCTGCTCCCATGATCCCCTTCATGACCGAGGATATTTATCGTAACCTGGTTTGCTCGGTTGATAAGTCTGCTCCCATCTCCATCCACCTCTGCGACTATCCCGAGGTAGACGAGAGCCTCATTGACAAGGATCTTGAGGAAAATATGGACGAGGTTATCGACGTTGTAGTTCTCGGACGTGCATGCCGTAATGCTGCCGCTATCAAGAACCGTCAGCCCGTGGCTAAGATGTACGTTAAGGCAGACAAGACTCCCGATGCAAGCTTCATCTCGGTAATCGCCGAGGAGCTTAACGTTAAGGAGGTTATCTTCACCGACAACGTATCCGATTTCACCACCTATACCTTCAAGCCCCAGCTTCGTACCGTAGGACCTAAGTACGGTAAGTATCTTGGCGGCATCAGAAATACTCTTGCAACCATCGATGGCAACGCGGCATACTCCGAGCTTAAGGCAAACGGTCATATCAAGTTTACCGTAAACGGTGACGAGATTATTCTCGCAGAGGAGGATCTCCTTATCGAGATGACCAAGAAGGAGGGCTACGAGTCCCTTGGTGACCGTGGTGTTACCGTTGTAATTGACAAGAATCTTACTCCCGAGCTTATTGAGGAGGGTAACGTTCGTGAGATCATCTCCAAGATCCAGACCATGCGTAAGGATAGTGGCTTTGAGGTTATGGACAACATCCGTATCGCCTTCTCGGGCAACGACGTTGTAGCCGACATTGCTACCCGCAACGCAGAGGAGATCAAGGATGAGACCCTCGGCGTAGAGCTTACTATTGGCAACGTTCTCACTCACGCAAAGGAGTGGAATATTAACGGTGAAAAGGTTGTAATTTCCGTAGAGAAAATATAATTATCGGCAAATTTTGGCTATAATTCCCGACTGCTCCCACATTTTTAAGCCTTCCCCAGCGAAGCGTGTTGGGGAAGGGGGACCGCCCCTGCGGTGGATGAGGTCGCCTTCGGGTCGCATTCAAGGATTCTATCTCAAAATTTCCACGATACTTACTTTACCTTTATGCTTTGTATCACTCAGGCAAATTTTGGATATAATTTTTGGCCATAACTAAAAAATAAAAAAACGGCGATACGTATCGCCGTTTTTTTGTTTTTTGAAGCAAAAGCTCCGTTGATTGTTTGTTATTTTTTCTTGGGAAATGCCTTTTCGTAGGCTGCTTTTGCACCGCCGATAACCGCACCAAGACCGCCTGCGTTCTCCGACTGCTGACCCACGAACCAAAGGCCCTCGATAGGTGTCTTGTGGGTGGGATTCTGCTGTCCCCTGATGGGAACAACGCCGCCAAAGGAGGATTTCTTCATGTGGGTGTACTCGGAGTAATCTCTCGCGGTCATTATCTTCATGGTTTCAATATGCTTTGAGAGATCGGGAAGCTGCTTTTCCGCAAGGCTGATAAGCTTCTCTGCATACTCCTGCTTTTTCGACTCCCAGTCGCCGTCCTTCAGGGTGTCGGGTGCAACGGTGTAAATGGTCACACAATGCTTGCCCTCGGGAGCAAAGTCGTCTGCGTGGTCGGAGGGAACGAAGATAAGATAGCCGTCGTGACCCTCGTGGTACTCGCCTGAGCGAAGCTTCACGGTCGCCGAGTGGAGATCGTACATACCGTAGCAGTAGACGAGAGCCGCACGCAGATACTGCATGGGATCGTAATTTACACCCAGATGGAGCATAAATACCGCCTCCATCGGTCTGAAGGTGTCGAGTATTTTACGGTATTCGTCATCGAGATGCTCTCTGCCTACCGTATCCTCGAAGAAGTCTTTACCCGCACCGCAGCCGACTACCATATCGGAGGCGATCTCCTCGCCGCCCTTAAGTCTTATGCCCTTTGCCTTGCCGTTTTCTACAAGCACCTTCTCAACGATAGTACCGTAGTGGATACTGCCGCCCTTTGAGGTGATATAGTCTGCCAGTGCTTCGGGTATTTTCTGGCATCCGCCCTTAACGTAGCAGTAGCCGGGGTAATACTTCTTGCCGTTCCTTTCAAGAGGAATACGCTTATCGAAGGCGGTCTCAAAGTTGGTAAATACTACTCCAAGACCCTCTGCCTCTGCGGGATCGGCACAGAAATCTGCGAATATTCCCGTATAAAGCGTGCAGATCTTCTCGGATTTAAAGAAATGACGTGTAAGCTCGTCTGCATTCATTCCCGCGTATTTTTTCACCTTAGAGAAGGCGAGTGCGAGTCTGAGCTTTTGTATAAGAGAGGGCTTCTGTGTGGCGATATATCTCAGATGCATAACGTCATCGTAGAACTTATAGTATCTGTCAATGCCGTCCTTATCCTCGGGGAACAGCTCCTTGAGCCTTTCGCGACGCCAGTACGGGCCGCCGTACTCCTTGGGAGTGATCATATCATAGTCGGGCATGATGATATCTCTGTCTGCCCTGACTGTATCAAGATGAATACCAAGCTCGTCAAGGAGGTCGTATATAAGCTCGCCGGGAAGCATATCGCCGATAAGCAGGGGACCCTGCTCGAACTTATATCCCTCGTGCTCCAGCAGTGCAACAACGCCGCCGGGCTTGTGGTTTTTATCGTAAATATGTACCTCGTGGCCATCCCTTGCAGCAAGTGCACCAAAGGTAAGACCGCCAAGGCCTGCACCTATTATATTAATTTTCATTGCTTTCACCTACGCTGCTTGTGGCTCTCCTCTCCTGAAGCTGACGCATAACCTCTGCGTGGGACTCCTTGGTGATGGGATACTTAAGGAGAAGGGGAACGCAGATGAGAAGAAATACGGCAGGAATAAGTGCGAACATAATTCTGATAGCGGTTACAGCACCCTCGGGCTGACCGGAAACGCCGGCTGCCTCCAGATCCTCGATATATCCGCCAAGCTCAAGACCCCAGCCGCATACAGCGGATGCAAGTGCACCGGTGATCTTACCGCTGGTTGCATGTACGCCATAGTAAACGCCCTCGCGTCTTTCACCTGTCATAAGCTCGTCGTACTCGATGACGTCGGGGATCATAGAGTGGGGACATACCCACTGTGCCGAGAAGCCAAGGCCTGCGATCGCCGCCAGAACGAAGATAATAACGCTCTGTCCCTCGGGCAGGAAGAATACCGCGATAAGTGCCGCGGATGCGATGGTAAGACCGAGAGCATAGGTTTTTGCCTTACCGATCTTGCCGGACATAATTCCGCAGGGAACGAGGAATACTGCAAGAGTACCCATCATTGCCAGCATGATGAACAGACCAAGCTCGTCCATGTGCAGACGGTGGGATATGTAGTAGTTAAGCATCGTGGTTACCATGGTAAAGCTGATGGACATGATAGAGGTGATGATAACGTACATAACGAAGGGCTTGTTCTTGAAGGTAGAAAGAATAGATTTTACGGGAGGAAGCTCGGAGGGCTTGCTTTCCACGGCGGGAGTGTACTTGAGGAAGAGGCCGGGAATAAGCATGGAGATGCCACCGAGAACGCCGAAGGTAAGTGCAACCAGCGACCAGCCCTGAGCGATCGAAACGCCGAAGATACTGCTGAATACACCTGCAAGAACGTTGCTGACGCCCGCACCTGCAATATAACCGATAACCGAGAATACCATTCTGTAGGTGGAGAGGGAGGTTCTCTCGTTATAGTCCTCGGTAATCTCTGCGGTCATTGCCGAATATGCCGTTGCCGTCAGGGTATGGAAGGTATCGAATAGGATAAAGCTACCGACAATGAGGAAGAAATATGCCACGTCGCCAAGTCCCTGGGGAATGGAGAATACGCCCCAGAAGGAAAGTGCAAAGGGCAGAGCACCGAAGATAAGATAGGGTCTACGCTTGCCCCATCTGGACTTGGTCTTGTCCTCAAGATAGCCGAAGAGTGTGTCGTTGATGAGGTCCCAGGTGATCTTACCGACCAGCATAGCCGTACCTGCAAGACCTGGCTTTACACCAACAACGTCGGTGTAGTAGAAGAGCATCGAGAACTGAAGCATCGCGGTAACGACCGCCATACCGAAGTCGCCAACGCCGTACTTTAACTTGGTAATTACGCTGAGCTTTCCGTTTTTCATAACGAAATCTCCTTTTTTAAATATTAGATATAAACATATCTACAATGTTAATTTTAACATAATTAGAAGATGTTTGTCAATGTTTTTTCTTCTTTAGGTTTCGGATAGGATTTTTGCGGGCTTAAAAATAAATATTTACTGCCGTGGGAAATCCTTTTTTAAAAACGGTCCGTCCGAAAAAAATACAGCAAAAAGCAGAAAAAAGCCGACACGTATGTCGGCTTTTTTGACAAATATCATGCTATTCCTTATCTATTAAGGCACTTTTAAGAGCTTCTTCCACCTGGGAGTAGGTGAGAGAGCGGTTGATCTCGGCACGGATGCGTGCCGCACCTCTGAAGGAACGAAGATATAGTGCGATCTGCTTTCTCGCCTCGGGTATGGCAATCCGCTCACCCTTATCCTCAATAGCGGTGCGAAGCTGGAGCAGGGCGATCTCTATCCTTTCCTCAAGAGATGGCTCTACGAACTCGCCTCCCTCCAATGCGGAAATGATCTCGCTGAAGATAAACGGGTTGCCAACGGCTCCTCGTCCGATAGCAATTCCGTCTGCTCCCGTATCACGAAGCATAGCGATGGCAGATGCTCCGTCGACTATATCTCCGTTGGCAACAAGGGGTATATGTAAACTATCCTTGACATTTTTGATAATTTCGCGGTCTGCAAGACCTCCGTACATCTGTTCACGGGTGCGTCCGTGTATGCAGATCAGCGATGCACCGCCCTCCTCGGCGGCTCTGGCACATTCTATGGCGTTGATGCTGCTTTTGTTAATTCCCGACCTGATCTTCACGGTGGTGGGAATATTCACCGCACCGGACACCGCACGGGTTATTCTTTCTATAAGCTCGGGATTTTTCATCAGAGCCGATCCCTCACCGTTGGTGAATATCTTATTCACCGGACAGCCCATATTTATGTCTATGGCTATAGGAGGCATAGATTCCATTGTATTGGCGAGAATTCCTGCCGCCTCTGCCATGATTTCGGGCTCCGAGCCGAATATCTGTACCGAAACAGGACCCTCGTCGGGCAAAACTTTTGCCAGGGCAAAGGTTTTTTTGTCGCCAAAGACTACCGCCTTCGCACTGACCATCTCGGTCACCGAATGCTCTGCACCGTACCTATGGCATACCAGTCGCATAGCTCTGTCGGTGTATCCCGCCATCGGTGCAAGAAACAGTCCGTGACGAAATTCGTATGAGCCAAGCTTTATTCCCATAGAAAAGCCTCCCTTCGTTTTCTTTCCTATAAATAATATCATTTTTACTCGGTCGTGTCAAGCAATTTGATTTTTTATGCTCCTTTTTCGCCCGACTTTTTTAAAACAAAAGGAGTCATGCCCTTGAAAAGGGACATAAGGTGTGTTAAAATAGTAAAAAAAGAAAAAGGGAGAGCATCATGGCAACAAAATGGACCGACGAGCAGTTATCTGCGATAAATACCAGGGACAAGACTCTGCTTGTATCTGCGGCGGCAGGCTCGGGCAAGACGGCAACGCTTACCGAGCGAATCATTCGCTCGCTGACAGACCCGGTGTCCCCCATGGACATTGATTCTATATTGGTGGTTACCTTTACCAACGCGGCGGCAGGTGAG
Source organism: Eubacteriales bacterium (assembly GCA_045531485.1). Lineage (GTDB taxonomy): Bacteria > Bacillota > Clostridia > Oscillospirales > CAG-272 > UBA1740. The sequence continues at coordinate 13,095 of JAZSEC010000061.1, forward strand.
CTTCGTGCGAAGATCTCTCGTGCTCTTACCAAGGCGGTGGCAGAAAATCCCGAGGACGCCCATCTGAAAAGGCAGCTGTATCTTCTTCCCGCTGCCAAAATAAGAACCATCGACTCCTTCTGCAACGAGCTTCTCCGTGCCAACTGTGACAGGGTCGGACTTACTCCCGGCTACCGAATTGCCGACACTGCCGAGTGCGAGCTGCTGGCTATTTCCATCATCGAGGGACTTATTGAGGCGGTCTATAACGATCAGCTTCCGCTTGTCGCCTCTGCCACCGAGTTTGAGGAGCTTGCCGACTGTCTTACCGATTCGGGCAGGACAGAGGAGCTTTCCCAGGTGTTCAGATACATTCATCTTAAGTGCGACTGTGCGGAGGAGGGTATTCACCTTCTTGCTAAGCTTATCGAGAATTATAATTGCACCGACCTCCCGGTTGGTAAAACCAGATACGGCTCCTATCTCATGGATCGCTATCGCGAGATGCTTGACCATTATATCGCCTGCTACGACAGATATATAAGAGATTTTGCTCACGGAAACGAGGGTGAAAAGAAGTATCTTGTATGTGCCGAGTCCGACCGTGAGATGCTTTCCACACTTCGAAGGGCAGAGAGCTATGATGAGGCACGCTCGGCAATTCTCGACTACACCCTGATGACCAAGCCCGTCGTGCGAAAGGACAAGACCGACCGTATGGAGAGCTTCTCGGTGCTTCGCGATATGATGAAGTCCGACCTTCTTGATATGAAGGATTATTTCGCATATACCTCCGACCAGTGGCGTGAGCTTTTTGCCTCGCTTCACAGACTTCTCTCGGTGCTTTACCGCTTCGAATGTGAGTTTGACCGCCTCTTCACCGAGGAAAAGCGACGCAGAGGAGCACTTTCCTACGCCGATATTGAAAGATATACCTATAACTGTCTTATCAAGGACGGAGAGCCTACCGATATCGCTCACAACGTGGCATCGCAGTTTGACGCCATCTACATTGATGAGTACCAGGACGTAAACAGCCTGCAGAACCGTATTTTTGAGGCTATTTCAAGATCCAACAACAGATTTATGGTTGGTGACATAAAGCAGAGTATTTACGGCTTCCGCTCCGCCTGTCCTGAGATATTTGCTAATATGAAGAGCTCCTTCCCCCGTCTTTCCGATGCTACGGGTGATGCGGCGTCTATATTTATGTCATCCAATTTCAGATGTGACAAGGGTGTCGTGGATTTTGTAAACAATATCTTTGACCGTGCCTTCACCTTCGTGGGCGAGTCTATCGGCTACGTGGACAGCGACAAGCTGGGATATGCCAAGATATACGATCATGGCGAGCCACAGTATTGCTATCCCACCGTCTGTATGCTTAACAAGACTGTCGGGGAGGAGAATATCTCTGCCATCGCGGTTGCCGAGAAGATACGCGAGCTGCTTGAGAGTGGCAGACTTGATGACGGCAGTCCCGTAAAGCCGTCGGATATTGCCATAATTCTCCGTAACGCCAGAGGCCGTGATGCAGAATATGCCATCGCACTTGAGAATATTGGCATACCCTCCTGCATTTCGGGTGCAAAGGACTTCTTCCTCTCTCCCGAGGTGCTGCTGGCACTCTGTCTGCTCAACACCATAGATAACCCCAGCCGAGATATTTATCTTGCAGGTCTTATCTGCTCGCCGCTCTTTAATTTTACTCCCGACGAGCTTTATCTTATCGGACAGATGAAGCGTGGCAGCCTCTACGAGTCGCTGGTTGCCTACGTTCGTGAGAATCCCGAGTTTACCAAGGGCGTGTCCTTCCTTAATACTCTGGAATATTACCGCATTATTGCCGAGGGCGTTGGCGTTGATACGCTTATCTATAAGCTCTATCGCGAGACCGGTCTTATGTCGCTTGCATCCCGCAGCGGCGGTAAGGAAAATCTTACTCTGCTTTACGACTATGCCAGAAGCTATGAGGCCGGCTCCTTTAAGGGACTTTACAACTTCATAAGCTTCATTAATAATATCATTGATAAAAAGACCACCTTTGATGATGCCAGGGCAAGAGCCGGTTCAGACGCGGTGAAGATTGTTACCGCTCACGCATCAAAGGGACTAGAGTACCCGATAGTATTTCTTGTTGAGGCCGATGGCAGAATTTATAACAAGGATCGCACATCCCGTCTTGCCTTCTCGGAGGATTTCGGTATTTCCTTCCGTCTGCGTACGCCGTCGGGTCTTGCTGTGGTAAATAATCCCGTGCAGGATATCATCAATCACAGAATAACCAGAAAGCTCTACGAGGAGGAGCTGCGTGTGCTTTACGTTGCTCTCACCCGTGCCAGAGAAAGGCTCTTTGTGGTCGGTGAGTGCCCTCTATCGGATATGGAAAAGTACGAGCTGGAGATGGAGGTCATTCGTGAAAATCTCTCGGAGTACTCCTTCCGCGAGCTTGACTCCTACCAGGAGATAATTCTCGCCTGCGAGGGCTCGAGGGCGGTTGGACTTGATGAATTCTGCAGCCTTGCCGAGAGGGACGAGAATATAGTCGAAAGTGAGGAGAGCAATATCCAAAACGACTGCGTGCTTGATGATTCGGTGCTTCGTGAGGAGCTGATCCGCAGATTCGGCTACCAATATCACTCGCCCTATCTCACCGTTCTTCCCGAAAAAATGTCGGTGTCTACCATGTCGCCCACCGTGCTTGACGGTAGTGAAAATGACGAAAATCAGCCATACGTATTCACGATTGATGAACAAAAGGGTGAAAAGCACAGCAAAAAAGAGGACAGCGGACGGAAGATACTACCCGCCTTTGCCCTCGGTGACAACGCAGATGAAAGTGCGAAGCGAGGCATCGCAACCCATCTCTTTATGCAGTTCTGCGATTTGGATAATCTTTATAAAAACGGAGCAGCCCAGGAGCTTGAACGCCTGACATCTGAAGGATTTATCGGTAAAGAGGACGCGAAAAGAGTAAGGCTTAACGAGATCGAGCTGTTCAGAGAATCACAGCTTATACTTGATATGCTCTCGGCAGATAAGATCCACCGCGAGCTTAGATTTAACGTTTATCTTCCCGCCTCTGCCTTTACCGCCGATGAGAAAAAGAAGGAGGCATATAGGGATAAGGAGATTCTCGTCCAGGGCGTTATAGACTGTATTATCGAGAATAGTGACGGCAGTATTTCTCTCTGCGACTATAAGACCGACCGACTGACTAAGGCAGAGATCAGCGATCGACGTCTGGCTGAAAGAAAGCTGAGAGATAAGCACTCTATGCAGCTTGGCCTTTACTCTCTGGCTATCGAAAAAATCTTTGGTAAGAAGCCTGAGAGTGTTGAGATCTATTCGCTCCCGCTTGGCGATACGGTTTCAGTTTTCTAAATAAAAAGTGCATATTTGTAAAGTAAAATTTACAAATATGCACTATTCTTATGTCTTGCCTTAATCTACATTATTGAAATCGCTCTCGCGAACGGTGAAGGAAACGTTCAGCTTCACACCGCCTCTGGTAATATTAAGCACCACTACGCTGCCTACGTTTGCCTCAAGCATAGCGTCTGTTACGTGGTGGACCTGTGTAACCTTGTATTCCTTGCCGTCGACGGTGATGGAATTAATTACGTCACCAACCTGCACCTTACCAACTGCAAGGCTGGCGGGGGAGATCTCAACGACCTCAACCATATTTACCTCGTAGATCTCACTGCCGTCGGGGGATATTTCAACGCCCGATACGTATGCGGTGATGGTTATACCGAGCAGGGGCTTTCTTACGCTGGTGTTTCTGTATCCGTCACAGTTGCGAAGAATATTATCTGCTACTCTTACCGCGAGATTTATGGGAATAGCGTATCCCATATTATCAACGTCGGAGCTTACGTCCTTGGCTACCACTATACCGACCAACCTTCCTTCTCCGTCGTAAAGACCGCCACCGGAGTTACCGTGGTTTACCGCCGCGTCAACACGCATTACTCTGAGCGAAACCATAGATCCGTCAGCACCCGAAAGGTCGAGATTTTCACTCTCCACGCTTACGATACCCTCGGTTGCAGACATGCCCATGCCCTCGGAGTTTCCTACCGCGTATACTCTGTCGAATACGCGAACCGCCTCGGAGTCGCCGAGTGTAACAGCCGTAGCATAGCTGTTCTTGATAACCTCACTGCCGCTGACCTTAAGCACTGCGATATCGTAGGTCACCGAGCCGCCGACCAGCTTTGCCTTGATAGCATAGCTTTCAAGATGCATGCCGTAGAGGTAGAGCTTTATCTCACTCGCTCTGCCGTAGCCCTGATCGTAAACAACGTGATAATTCGTAATTATATAGGCGTCACCCTTACTCTTATCAACCTGATATATAATGCCCGATCCGGCACTTGCCGAGCCGCCGAAATCACACACAATGGTAACCGAGGAAAGCAGGGATCTGGTAAGACCGGGCAGACTGTCGGTGCTGCCATCGGTGCTACCGGGATAAAATTCACCGTAATTATCGCTGGTTATGTCATCATCCTGGCCGGGGAGGGGAATAATGTCGCTGTTATTGCCTCCGTCCTCAAGATCACCGCCGTTTCCGCCGTCGCCCTCACCCTCGTCTGAGCCGTTATCCTCCGGGAACATAGCGTCGAAAATGGCGTCGTAAATTCCAAAATCAATAACGCAGGATGTCAGCGAAAGCGTCATTGTTGCAATCATCAGCAGCAACGCCACAAGTCTGATAATGTTGTTTTTTAATTTCATCTTCGTAAATTCCTTTCGTAAATATGAGAAAATTCGCATTTTTTACGAATTTTATTGACAAATAATTATTATGATGATAAAATATTATAACAAAAAAAGAAATAATAATCAATAGAAATAATGTAAAATATTGCTTTATATTGTAATTTGGAGGTAAATAACATGACTGTTGCTATTATTACCGGTGCCTCTAGCGGAATCGGTGCCGAATTTGCCAAGGGATATGCAGGTAGAGTTGACGAGCTTTGGCTCGTTGCCCGCCGCAAGGATAGAATGATCGAGCTGGGCGAGAGCCTGGGAGTAAAATACAGAGTGATCTCTGCCGACCTTTGTAAAAAGGAGGGAATCGACGCTATAAGAGAGGCTCTGGAGAGCGAAAAGCCTGACGTAAGATACCTTGTAAACGCTGCAGGCTTCGGTGATTTCGGCGGCTTTGACGAGATAGATGAGAGCAAGGTTGAGATGATGATCGACCTTAACGTAAAGGCTTTGGTGCTTATTACCCACATGGTGATTCCTTATATGAGTCGCGGTGGCAGAATTATTCAGCTTGGCAGCGGCTCCTGCTTCACGCCTCTTCCTTATTTCAACACCTATTCCTCGGGCAAGGTGTTCGTGCTTCATTATACAAAGTCTTTGAACTTTGAGATCAAAAAATACGGTCTGCGTGCCACCTGCTTCTGTCCCGGCTGGGTACACACCGAGTTTATCGGTAAGGCTACTGCCAAGGGTGGCGTTACCCGTCCTCGCGACGGTGCTATGAAGCCTCTGCTTAATTGCGAAAGGGTGGTTAAGGGCTGTATCAAGGCATCCGATAAGGGCAGAGCAATGTACGTTACCAACTGGTATACCAAGCTTCAGCATCTTCTCTTCAAGATCCTTCCCGATCCGATCTTAACTCATCTCTGGCTTGGAATGCTTGAAAAAGGAGAGGAAAATGAAAAATAAAAGAAGAAATCTTGCTCCCGGTACTCTCGAGGCACCTATTCCGCCTGCGATGGTCACCGTCGGTGATTTTGAGAACGCCAACGTGCTTACTGTAGCCTGGACCGGTATTCTCGCATCCCAGCCACCTAAGACCTACGTTTCCATTCGTCCCTGCCGCCACTCTCACGGAATATTGAAGGAGCAGGGCGAGTTCGTTATCAATCTCCCATCGGTAAGTCTTGCGAGAGCGGTGGATTTCGTCGGAATCTACACCGGTGCCAAGATGGATAAGTTTGAAAAATGCAATCTGACAAAAGAAAAGAGCGAAAGGGTTGCTCCCCCCACCATCGCAGAATGTCCCGTCGCCCTTGAATGTAGGGTATGCGACGTGATCTCTATGGGTACCCACGACGTGTTTATTGCCGATATTCTCGGCGTTTCCTGTCACGAGGAGCTGTTCGACGAGGAGGGCAAGCTTCACTTCGAGCGTGCCGATCTTCTGGCATATTCCCACGGCGAGTACTATTCTCTCGGCGAGATAGTGGGTCGCTTCGGCTTCTCAACCGATAAGCCCAAAAAGGAGATAAAAACCAAAAAGAGTGGGGACGTATCCGCAAAAAACGGACAAAAGGATAAGAAAACAGAGAAAAAATCCGAAAAAAAGGCAGAAAATACAGAGGCTGAAAAAAGGCCGTTTTACGAGAGTGCACCAAGGAGCAGATCGGCTAAGAAAAAGCCGACTGATAAAAACAAGGGTGCTCCTCACGGCAGAAGGAAGGCCAATAAATGAAGGAAAACGTTGAAAGGATCAGAGAGCAGGTTCTGTCGCTGATCGCCTCGGAGTTTGAGAGCGACGCCGCCTTCGAAAGAGAAATGGATCTGCCGCAGAAAACGGTGAACAACTGGCGTCGCGGACGCTCTTCCTCCTTTATGAAGCTGCTTCCAAGACTCTCGGAGCTTTTTGGCGTTACGGTGGGCGAGCTTATGGATCTGCCTATTCGTGACGATGTTCCCGAGCTGTCGGAGGATGAGGTGGAGCTGCTTCTTCTTTACAGAAGGACACACGGTCTGCCGAAGAAAATGCGTCTTGCACTTAAGGATACGCTGGAGTCTACCATAAATATGTATCTTGCCTCCCACGAGGGAAGATCGCGTGGCAGGACCAAGGCTGATAAATAATCACTTGACAAAGATCAATTAGTATTGTATAATAAATCGTCCGATAGATTTTCTATAGCTTATAGATTTTCTATAATTCCTAGCAGGGAAAGTGCGGGGAAGCTCCGCCACAACAGCCATTGCCGTGATGATGCAAATTTGCTCTCAGTCGGAAGGCCTGCCGGACGATATAACTGCCTAAGACACCGGGCGGTTATCAATGCATATTCCTTGGGCAATAGGAGGAAGAATGGTCATATTTTCATGGCGTATAGGCTTTGCTTATAGGCTACGATTTTGCCGCTCTCTTTCCGCCCGATTATGTCGGGCGGTTTTTTTACCCACCGATGTGCTTTTTCTTAAAATTCTGTAAGATAAAGCCTTACAGAAAAATGTAACAAAACAAAGAAAAAGAGGTGAAAAACAATGAAAAACAGAATTCTTTCGCTGATTTTGGTGCTTGTTATCAGCGTCCTTTCTCTCACCTGCTGCGACTCGCTTTGGGGCGAGGTTGGAGAAAAGGGAGATATCACCGTTGTGGTTGAGGCTACCGACGGCAGCTTCACGGTCTATAAGACCTATCTTGAGGAAGTGGAAAATAAGGATGAGGGTGCTAAGGGAATTATTGAGCATCTTCGTGACAGAGAGGAAAACCCCCTCTATCTTGAAATGGTGGACTCTACCTACGGAGCATACGTTGGTGCTATCGGATCTATCAAGGAGAGCAGTGCCGATAAGATGTACGTCATAGTATATACATCGGTTGCCTCGGATAGCTATGAAGGGGCTCCCACCGTAATTTACGACGGTATGACGCTCTACCAGGCGGGACTCGGACTCAGCGGTATGAGTGTTGACGCCGGTACGGTAATTCTCTTCAGGCTTGAAAAATCTCCATACTGATTCATAGTGAGCATAACAAAAGGGTAATTTGAAAATGGAAATAAAAAAGGAAAAGGGAAAGCAAATATTTAATGCAAGAGCGGTCGCCCTGGTCGGTATTATGGCAGCAACCCTTGAGTGTGGAAAGCTTGTTCTTGCTGCCGTTCCCAACGTAGAGGTCGTAACGCTGCTTTGTGCCTTGTACGGCTACGTTTTTGGCGTTCTCGGAGTGATAGCGGCGGTAATATTCGTCTGCCTTGAGCCTCTTATCTGGGGTGTGGGCAGCTGGATAATAACCTATATAATTTATTGGCCTGCGGTGGCGGTTGTCTTTATGCTCCTCTCGAAAAAAGGTGTCAAGAGCAGGATCATTCTTACCGCCGTCGCACTTGGTATGACGGTGCTGTTCGGCGTGCTTTCCTCGGTTGTAGACTCTGCGTTTTATCTTGGAATAAACGAGAATTACTTTAAGAATCTGCTGATATATTACGCTCGCGGCTTGGTATTTTGCGTCGTGCAGATACTTACAAATGCCGCGGTGTTTCCGACTCTTTTCCTATTTCTTGTAAAAAAGCTTGAGCTTATTCGCCCGAGAATCGAGCGTAGATTACCGGAATAATATTGAAAAAATGCAGGGATTTGTAAAGTAACATTTATATTTCTCTGCTTTTTCTTTTGAAAAATCGAGAACAGGGTGTATTGTTTAAATAGAACACAAATAATGTAAATTTTTTCTTGCATTGTATAAGGGTTAGTGATATAATATAATTAAAAAGAAAAGGGAGGTGTGTCCGTTGGCAAGAAAAAAAGCCCTCAGGCTATCTACAACTCATATTATTATGCTAAGCTTTCTTCTCGCCATACTTGTGGGAAGTCTGCTGCTTTCTCTTCCTATAAGCTCGGCTGACGGTGCAGGCGTAGCTTATATCGACGCACTTTTCACCGCGACCACGGCAACCTGCGTTACAGGTCTTGTTACATTGACCACCGCCACCGCCTGGAGTACCTTTGGCCAGGTCGTTATTCTTGTTCTTATACAGATCGGCGGACTTGGAATCGTGACTGTCATGTCGGGTCTTATGTTAATGATAAACCGTAGGATGGGCATTGGTGACCGTCTGCTTATCCAGGACGCCTTTAATCTTAACACCCTTTCGGGTCTTGGCAGCTTTATTAAGAAGGTTTTGCTCGGCACACTGATAATTGAGGGTGTGGGTGCACTCCTTTATATGACGGTTCTGGTTCCCCAGTTTGGGGCTAAGGGTATATGGTTCTCGTTGTTTAACTCGGTGTCGGCGTTCTGTAACGCCGGCATGGACGTTATCGGTGAGAACAGTCTTATCGACTATGCCACTAACCCCATTATGAACATCACCACCGAGCTGCTTATTATTCTCGGAGGCATCGGATATATCGTCTGGTGGGACGTTATCAGAGTGATGGGTGACAAAAAAACTAACAGACGTCCCCTTAAATCTTTAACATTACACAGTAAAATTGCTCTGGTAACTACTTTGATAATCCTTCTTCTTGGCGGACTGCTTATTCTTATATTTGATTACAATAATCCGAAAACGCTTGGCGGTCTTTCCTTCTTCGATAAGCTTCAGCTAGCTTTCTTCCAGTCGGTTACCACGCGTACGGCAGGATTTGCAAGCATACCTCAGCAGGATCTTACCAATCCGTCTGCCATAGTCAGCCTGCTGTTGATGTTCGTCGGCGGCTCGCCCGTCGGTACTGCGGGAGGAATAAAGACGGTTACCCTGGCGGTGCTGATCTCCTCTGCCTACTCTACCGTAATCGGCAAAAACGACGTTACGCTGTTTGATCGCAGGGTGTCAAAGCAGGCCGTTGGCAAGGCCTCGGCGGTATGCACCACCTCCTTCTGTATTTTGTTTATCTCTACGCTTTGTCTGTCCTTTGTCTGCGACGCACCCTTCCTTGACGTGCTGTATGAAACGGCAAGTGCAACCGCAACAGTTGGACTTTCAAGGGGAATTACAACGAGCCTTAACGTAATGGGCAAAATAATCATAATCGCGACTATGTATCTCGGTCGTGTAGGCCCGATATCGCTTGCCATCGCACTTAACGGCGGCAGGAAAAAGCAGAATATAATCACCGATCCCATCGAGGATATCAGCGTCGGCTGATAGAAAGGAATATCTAATGAATAAGCCAACTAAAATGAGTATAAATAAGACCTATGCGGTATTCGGTCTTGGAAGATACGGCACCGCCGTGGCAAAGGAGCTGGTTGCAAACGGCATCGAGCTTATTGCAATTGACAGCGACGAGGCAAGGGTAAACGCGGCTGCGGTGGATATTCCCGTCTGCAAATGTGCCGACGTTACCGACCCCGAGGTTATCCGTCGGCTTGGAATAGGCGGCATTGACGTGGTAATTATTGCTATGGCAAGCAGTCTTGAGGCCTGCGTTATGGCGGTCACCCTTTGTAAGGAGGCAGGAGTTAAGACGGTTATCGCCAAGTGTGGCAGCGAAATGCATCAGAAGATCCTTGAACGTGTTGGTGCGGATGTTGTGGTATTCCCCGAAAATGAAAGCGGAATTCGTCTTGCCAAGAACCTTTTAAGCTCGGGCTTTGCTGATATGATCACGCTGTCCAAGGACTTCTCTATGATAGAGCTGGGCGTCAGACCCGAATGGGTGGGCAAGAGTCTGCTTGAGCTTCATCTGCGTAAAAAATACAACATAAACGTGGTTGCCATCAAGCGTGGCGATGCTCTTACTGTTAATATAAATCCCGAGGAAAAGCTTTCCCAGGATGCGTCGCTTATCGTTATCGCTAATCCCGAAAAGCTTGCAAGATTAAAGTAAAATTTACAAATAAACAGCAGTTTTTAAACTTATTTTTATCGGTTCGGGAGTAAAATATAGTCAGCGGACTTGAATTTACAGGTCGCATACGAGAGGAGCGTTATCTATGGCAAAGATACTGATAATCGGTGGCGGAGTAGCAGGACTTTCGGCAGGAATTTATGCCAGAATGTCGGGACATGAGGCAACCGTATGCGAAAAACACATACTTCCTGGTGGAAATCTCACCGGATGGAGCAGGGGAGAATATCATATAGATAACTGTATCCATTGGCTGACGGGAACTAACGAAAACTCCTCGCTTTATAAGATGTGGTGCGATCTCGGTATGCTGGGAGAGGGTGTCGGTATTATTCAGGGTGGCAGCCTTTTCTCCTGCGAGAGAGATGGCGTTCGCGTGTCGCTTCCTCCGTCGCTCAGATGGCTGTATAAGGAGATGATAACCGCCTCGCCGGAGGATCGCCGAGAGATAGAACGCTTCTGTCACGCCATAGATTTTCTTATGGCTGCGGATAATATCGCGGGCGAAAAATGCAACGAGGGAATTACCGTAGGCAGACTGCTAAACGGTATCGGTCCGCTTGTAAAATATCTTGGACTTACCACCGGCGGTCTTGCGAAAAGGTTTAAAAGCCCTGCACTTCAGTGTTTTATAACCGGCTTCTGGGGTGATGATTTTTCCGCCCTGGCACTTCTTTACGTGTATGCAACCTATTGCGGTGGCAACGGTGCCTTGCCTCAGGGTGGCTCGCTGAAGGCGGCAGAGCGAATTGCCGAAAAGTTTAAAGCATTGGGCGGCACTCTTCACCTGAAGCGTGAGGCAGTCAAGGTGAATATTGAGGGTGACAGAGCAGTGTCGGTCAGCTTCTCCGACGGAAGCGTGGAGGAGGCGGATTATATTGTTCTTACAACCGATCCTGCCGCAACCTTTGGTAGCCTTTTGGATAGACCTATGCCAAAAAAGCTGAAAAAGCAGTATGAAGATCCGAAAATGCGACCCTTCTCGGCATATCATACGGCATTTGCCTGCGACAGTGCGGAGTTACCCTTTGAGGGAGATCTTATTTTCGACGTTCCCGAGGAGTACGTGGGCGAGCTTGGTACAAGGCAGCTTATCGTTCGTGAGTTTTCGCACGAGCCCTCCTATGCTCCCAGCGGAAAGAATATTCTTCAGACGCTTACCTTCTGCTTTGACGAGGGCTGTGTCGATTTTATTCGCCTTCGCCGTGAGGATATGGTAGGCTACAAGGCGAAAAAGGAGAGGCTCGCGACAATAATTCAGCAGCTTATCGAGGAGCATTGTCCCTCCCTTAGCGGCAAGCTTTCGCTTATCGACGTCTGGACTCCGGCAAGCTATCAGAGGTTCGTAGGCTCTAAGGTAGGCTCGTTTATGAGCTTTGCAATTCCCGGGGGTCATCTGCCTCTGCCCATTGACGGATCGGTGGACGGCATATCAAATCTGTTTCTCGCTACCCAGTGGCTTCAGTCACCCGGCGGACTTCCAATCGCCGCTGAGCAGGGTAAAAATGCCATAAAGAAAATAGATAAGCTTGAGAAAAAATGATCTGTAATTTTTAAAAAATAAAAACGGCTATCCTTGGTAAAATCACCTTGGATAGCCGTTTTTGACTAGTTTTATTTACAAAAATGCTTAATGAGAGTGGGATGCGTGAACAGAAACACTTACAATTCTGGGTGCGGTCGCTTCCTTGATGGTACCGTCGGAATTAACCTCGATCTTCTTAAGCATATTGTCAATGACGCTCATATCGGAAACCATGCCGAATACTGCGTACTTGCTTGCAAGAGAGGGCTTATTCTTGGTTAAGATCATAAACTGACCGTAGCCCGAATCAAAGGACTCGCCTCTGTTAAGGAGGATATATCCACGCTTTGCAGGGGACTGATTATTAATTCCGTTCTGCTTAAACTCACCCTTGATGCCCTTGTCACCGCCATCGGCACTGAAGGCACCTACGGTAAGCATGCCGTTTGCAAAGGTGCGTACGCTCATGCCCTCAAAGTAGCCGTCCTCGCATAGCTCGATAAAGTGCTCAACGGTTTCGGGTGCATCCTTGCCGAACAGCTCTATGTGTACCTGGCTGCCGTCGCTGAAGGTGAAGGCGGCGTCATAGGTGGTTTCGGGAACGTAATCGAATACGCCGACTGCGAAAAGAATTCCGAACACGACTGCCACGAATGCCAGAACTGCACCGACTACGATAGCAACCAGCTTTGCGGTCTTGGCGTTCTTTTCCTTACGCTTCTGCTCGGCCTTCTGCTGCTCGCTGGCACGTCTTTTCTCGGTGTTGTAGTTTGCATTTTTCTTTTGCTTTGCCATTTTTTTATCTCCGTTTAATTTATAGTTGTGCTTTAATGATTTTTCACAAAATATTATATCAGCAATTAGACCCCTTGTCAATAGATAGGAATGTTAAAAAAATAGTAATTTTTTAAGAATTATCTTAAATAATTTGATATTTTCGCTACTGCTTTGGTATTTTTTTGAGATGATTTCTTGGGCAGTAAAGGCTTTTTTCTTTGTCACGTAAATATTTATATTGACTTTAGAGCATAAAAATGTTATAATTAAAATGAAAAAGGATGCGAATGCTTTCGGTTTTTGAAGAAATAAAGGCATTTTGCATTATGTCAAAAAATCATTAAGCATTAACGAAAGGTAAAGCTATGAAAAAGATGAAGATCCTGTCATTTATTCTTGCATTTACAATGCTTATCTCTCTGTTTTCCTCGCTTATGGTCGTTGGATTTGCCGCGTCGGGCGAGATAACCGAGGCAGAGGGCTGGTTTGAATCTGCTTATGCAGAGTGGACTGCTGTTTCGGGTGCCGACGGATATAACGCTTACGTTGCTACCGAGGGTGGTAGCTTTGATAAGATCGATTCCGACCTTATTCGTAAGAGCTCCGCGGGCTACCGTGTTGATGCGGTCGGTCTTAAGGCAGGCAGCTATCAGATCAAGATAGTTCCCATAATCGACGGTGCGGAGGATGAATCGGGGGCACTCCTTACCGATGCACTTACCGTAGCAGCCTACGACAGAAGCGGCTTTGCTCATTTTAATTACACCGACGGTGTCGGTGCGTATAATGACGACGGCACGCTTAAGGATAATGCAATCGTTCTCTATGTTACTAATGAAAATAAGGATACCGTAAGCGTTACCTCCAAGGACGGCACTACGGTTACCGGTATCGGAAATATTCTTAACTCCGTGGGTCAGGACGTTGGCGGCGGAAAAAGCTCCAAGGGCGGTGCTGCTAACACAAACAGCGACATCATTCGTAAGCTTGCTCTTGACGGTACTCCTCTCGTTGTACGTATTGTCGGCAACGTTAAGGCTCCCGCGGGACTTACCGCATACGACTCGGTTGACTTTGGCGGCAGCGTTGGTGACAACGGCTTTATGGCTCGTATGTCGGGCGGTAAGGATATCACCATTGAGGGAATCGGCTATGACGCTACCCTTGACGGCTGGGGTCTTCATTTCATTTGCCAGACTGCGGATTACGGCAGAGGTATAGGCAAGAGCTTTGAGGTGAGAAACATCTCCTTCAAGAACGTTCCCGAGGATTGCGTAGGCATGGAGGGTCAGCAGGAGGGCTCTGCTCTCACCGCTCCTGTTGAGCGTTGCTGGATCCATCACTGTACCTTCTACGCTCCCACCATCGCTAACCCTGCGGAGAGCGATAAGGACGGCGGCGACGGTGCCTGCGACTTCAAGCGTGGTCAGTACTTCACCAATTCCTACTGCTATTATAACGGCTATCACAAGACTAACCTGGTTGGCTCCTCCGACTCCTCTCTTCAGTATCATATTACATATCACCACAACTACTGGAAGAACTGCGAATCCCGTGGTCCTCTCGGACGTCAGGCTGATATCCACATGTATAACAACATCTTTGAGGGACAGACCAGCTATTGCGTAAACCCCAGAGCGAACGCCTACATCTTCACCGAATACAATATGTTCCTGAAGTGTAAGAATCCCGTTCAGGTCAAGTCGGGTGCTGTAAAGAGCTACAACGACTCCTTCGCAAGCTGCAGCGGTGAAAACGGTGCTACCGTAGTTACCGATAAGTCCCAGCAGGTTTCCACCTCCAATAAGTATGCCAACTTCGATACTAACCCCTCGCTCAGCTATATTCCGTCGGGCGATTATATTCTCCAGGAGAGCATCTCCGAGATGAAAAAGGTGGTTATCGCCTATGCCGGCACACAGAAGAAGGATATTATTACTCCCGATGAGGCTAACGGCTCTGTAATACCCACCGACCGTTATCCCACCGCTCCCGTTGTGCTAGACTATTCCAAGGGGCTTAATAAGAATTATCTTACCTCCACCAGCGGCAGCTTTGATAATATTGTATTTAACGTAAAGAAGGTTGCGTCCGACTGCATTACCATAGGCGGCAGCACCAACGACTGTGACATCGTATTCTACGTAAACACCGCCGTTAACATTTCCATGACCGCGGTTGAAAGCACCTATCTCCCCGTTCTCTGCAACGAGCTTGGCGAGGAGATCATTACAGGCACAGGCAGTGCGTCTGATCTTCCCGCGGGCTTCTACTTCATCCAGGCAGGTGCCTATGACGTTGGCTCGTCTAAGTATAAGGAGGCAAAGCTCTCTGCACTTACCATTACCGCAGTTGATCCCAATGCAGCAACCAATCCCATGCCCACTCCTCCCGCAGGCGGAGATAACACTCCCGGCGAGGACAGCGGCAATACCGACGGCGATAATAACCAGGGCGGTAATACCGGTGACGGTGGCAACCAGGGTGGATCCGGTGACGTAACGGTTCCAGTTGGCAGCTATACTCATAACGTTACCGAAAACGGCATTTCGGATCCCAGCGGCTTCTTTACTCTCGCCGGTGCTACGTCCACCTCTAAGGGTGACGTAAGCTTTAACGGTCAGACTCTTACCAAGTGCATTAAGGTAAGCTCCAGTGCTTATATTAAGCTCACTGCTCCCGCAGACGGCAAGCTTACTCTCGTGTTTAATCCCTCCTGTGCAGGCTATACCCTTAATATAAACGGTGAGAAGGGTCATGCGATCCCCTCTGACGGTCTGTTTGTCCTTGACGTAAAGGCGGGTACATATTACGAGATACTGAAGGATAAGAGCGAAAGTTTCCTTTATTATATTGTATATACTCCCAGCGAGCTTCCTCATACTCATAGCTATACCGACGAGGTAACTAAGGAGGCAGGCTGTACCGAGGACGGTGTGATCACCTACACCTGCGAGTGCGGTGACGTTAAGACCGAGACCGTTCCCGCTTTGGGACACGATTTTATGGACGGCTTCTGCATTGATTGCGGTATAGAGGATCCTGATGCTCCCGTAGTTCCCGATGATCCTGAGATCCCCGATGCTCCCGTAGTTCCCGATGATCCCGAAACGCCCGATGATCCCGAAACACCCGAGGATCCCGAAACACCCGATGATCCTACCGATCCCGACGACGGTGAGGAAGAGCTTAACTTCTTCCAGCGTATATGGAAGGCGATCGTGGACTTCTTCAGAAGGCTCTTCGGCATCAAGGTCGACGAGAAATAAACAACAAAAGCGGCACTCTGCGTGCCGCTTTTTCTATTTCTGAGAAACAAAACCGACTTCCCCACTATGTGATTTAATCACAGAAATTCCCATTTTCCTTTGATATAATAGGGTCACAAAGAAAGACAAAAAAGGAGTAACAATATGTCAGCTATTAGACTTAATAACGAGAATTTTGATAGAGTAAGAAATAACGAGGGCCTCTCGCTTCTCGATTTTTATGCAGATTGGTGCGGCCCCTGCCGTATGGTGCTTCCCATAGTGGATGAGATCGCCTCCGAGAGGGAGGATCTGCTGGTTGGCAAGATCAACGTAAACGACAACCCCGAGCTCGCCCGCGAATTCGGCGTCATCAGCATTCCCACGCTGATCGTCATGAAGGACGGCAGAATAATCAACCGCTCCAGCGGAGCAAAGAATAAGGCAAAGATTCTTGAGATGGTTTATCAATAAGGATAAATAAATACCTCCAAAAAATAATACGCGAAGAAAAAGGACGAGAAATCTCGTCCTTTTTTATTATTGATACTCATGGCCCTCCATGCCGGCGATAATGTTCTCGATGGGATCGGTCAAGGCGTCGGGCAGCAGGTCGTAATATATGGCACTCACGCTGAGGAACTCAAGAATTATCAGCTGTATCCAGTAATACAGAATGGAAATATCTCCGCTGCCTGCAAATTCGCCCTCCTGCTGCATAAGCCAGCCAATGCCGAGGAAAATAAACAGTGGAAGGATAAAAAATCCGCTGAAAATGATAGGCACGAATATGCTTTCGCGGTGATTTACCTTAACCACCACGCACATAAAGATCAGTCCGACGATAAGCGAGGCAAAATTGAATATGGGAGGGAAGGAGATTGCTATATTCGCACCGCCAAAAACAAATTCAATGCTTTCGGTGTAAATGAACAGCTTGCCGAGAATTGCCGCGGCAAGATAAATGATCGAGCAGGCGATAAGAGATGGAGTACGCTCTCTTTTTCCTCTTTTAACAATAGCACGGATGCCGATTATCAGTACCACCGCAGAAAAAATCAAGGAAATAACCATATAACCTTCAAATTATCTGATCAGCTCTCTGAGTCTTTTTTTATCGAGGATCTTAATGCCGTCGCTTCTTGATGCAGATACCAGTCCCTCGGAGGCAAAGTACTTCATCATTCTCGATACCACCTCACGGGCAGAGCCCATGTATTTTGCTATCTGCTCGTGGGTCAGCTTTATCGTATCGCTGCCGCTCTTTGATACCTCGTCAAGCAGGAAAATGGCAAGACGCTTGTCCATACTCATAAACAGTATCTGCTGCATTATCCACATAACGTCGGAGAAGCGGGCAAGGGCGGATTCGTAGGTAAATATCTTGACCGCGTCGGATTTTTGCCACACACCCTCGTATGCACATCCGCCTACTACTACGCACTCGCTGTCTTCCTCGGCGTCGATAAATACGTCGAAGGTGATGCTGTCCAGCACGCAGGATGCCGAGAGAATGCAGGTATCACCGGGGAACAGACGGTAGAGAGTCACCTCCTTGCCCTCGTCGGAGAGCAGGTAAAGGCGTAGCGAGCCGCTTTTGATAAGGATAACTCCTGTGCATTCACCGCCGTCATGTACGTTGGTGCCGCGTCTGTATTTTACCGCATGGGAGGAGTGGATAAAGGTATCCTTATCCCATTGACTAAGTCCCTCCCAGAAGGGAAAGGCGTTTTCAAATACTTTAATAAGCTCTTGTTCGTTCATCTCAAATTTCAATACTGTCGCCTGCGGACAGATATTTTATATCCTTCATATATTTTTTAATAAAATCAAATTGCTGAGCACCCGTGCAGTGACAGGTGTAAAATTCACATCCGGTGGCATCAAGCTCTCTTGCAGCCAGCACAAGCTCCTCGTCAAGTGGCATATTCATAAAGTGAAATCCGCCGATCATAACGTCGGGTCCTATTCTCCTTACGATAGGCAGAATACCCTTGTGAGAGCAGCCGCTGATAAGCACCCGTTTGCCGTCCTCCTCGATAAGTAAATATTGCTCGTGGTCGAAGGAGTCGGGCAGATGCCTTTCATCCCGTTTTACCGTCAATTTGCCGTCTGAGTAAGAAAAATCCACACCCGTAAGGCTGATTTTATCACATATTTCGGTGTCACCGTCGGTAAATATTAGCCTTTTGCTTTGGCTGAGGTCGGGGTCAAGGCCTATGTATTTTTCACCGTTATAGTAGGGGAGGAAGGCGTTACGTCTTACGTATACACCCGCTCTGTCGTTCATTTCAAGAAAGCCACGAAGTCCGCCGCCGTGATCGTAGTGACCGTGGGAGATTACAGCTATATCCACCGAGGAGAGATCCACGCCCAGCCTTTGTGCGTTTTTAATAAAGCCGTCGCTCTGTCCCATATCAAACAGGATCCGTCTGCCGCACGCCTCAATATAAAGAGAAAGACCGTGCTCGCATTGTATTTCCTCTCTTGCAGAGGTGTTTTCTATAAGGGAGATTATTTTCATCTATATTATCCTTATATCTAAAGAAATCTGTCTATAAAAATTATAGCACTATTTTCCATTTATGTCAATAAAATAAAAATTTTAATAAAATTGAAAAAATGTGACAAAGTCACACACAAAAGCAAAAAAATGTGCTATAATAGAGTTACAAAAAACAATCCATGGAGGAATAAAAATATGTCTAAAACTAAATTCTATATTTGTGAGAAGTGCGGTAACCTTATCGAGAAGATCGACGATTCGGGTGTTCCCGTAGTATGCTGCGGTCAGAAGATGACTCCCATCGAGGCAGGCACCGTTGAGGCGAGCCGTGAGAAGCATATTCCCGTTGCTACCGTAGAGGGTAATACCGTTAAGGTAGTTGTTGGCTCCGTTCAGCATCCTATGGCAGAGGAACATTCTATCCTCTGGATCGAGCTTAAGACCGATAAGGGCGTGCAGAGAAAGCATCTTAATCCCGGCGAGGCACCTGCTGTGACCTTCGCTCTTGCGGATGAAGCTCCCCTTGAGGTTTATGCTTACTGCAACCTTCACGGGCTCTGGAAATCCTCTATTTAATGACAAAATGTCAACATTACTTAACAAAAGGAGTAAAAAATGAACGAAAGAGTACACGAATTGCTTAACGATCAGATAAACAAGGAGCTTTACAGTGCATACCTTTATCTTGATTTTTCCAACTATTTCAAGCGTGTAGGCCTTGACGGCTTTGCAAATTGGTATTACATTCAGGCACAGGAGGAGCGTGATCACGCAATGCTCTTCTATCAGTATCTTCAGAACGAGAGCAAGGAGGTAACCCTTAAGGCCATTGACAAGCCCGATAAGGCTCTTACCGATCACATGTCTGTTCTTGAGGCGGGTCTGGAGCATGAAAAGTACGTTACCTCCCTTATTCACGACATCTATGCCGAGGCGTATAAGATCCACGATTTCCGTACCATGCAGTTCCTTGACTGGTTCGTTAAGGAGCAGGGCGAGGAGGAGACCAACGCCAACGATATGATCACCAAGATGGAGCTGTTCGGTTCTGATCCCAGAAGCCTCTATATGCTTAATCAGGAGCTGGCGGCGAGAGTTTATTCCGCACCCTCTCTCGTATTATAAGGTCTGCTATTTGACGACAACGAAAAAAGATTTTCCACCGCCGTTTGCTCGACTCTTAGGGTCACAGACGGCGGTTGTCGCCTAGATTGTCGGATCAATCTACATTTTTAGGAGATTTGTTTTATGGATATTGTGCTTTTGACCGCTATTGCAGCTCTCGGAGTTGGCGGTGCAACCATCGTTGGTGCATTGATCGGCTTCGCCTTTAAAAAAATATCCCACAAATTTTCGGATATCATACTTTCCTTTGCGGCGGGAGTTATGCTTGCCGCGGCGGTGCTGGGCCTGATCATACCCTCTGTTGAGGAGGGACTTGAATATGGCAAGCCGATAGCACTGCTTATTACCGTAGCGGGTCTGTTCGTCGGTGCTCTTTGCCTTAATCTGATAGACAAGCTGGTGCCTCATCTTCACGCACTTGCAGGTGTGGAGCAGGAGAGTCACAAAAGCACAAGTCTTAACAAGGTGCTTCTCTTCGTTATGGCTATCGCCATACATAATCTGCCTGAGGGAATTGCGGCGGGCGTTGGCTTCGGCTCGGGGGACACCTCGGGTGCATTGATAATTGCCGGCGGTATCGCACTTCAGAATATTCCCGAGGGTATGGTTATTATCGCACCCATGCTGGCGGCGGGAGTAAGTAAAAAACGCACTCTGCTTATCGCCTCGCTCACCGGTCTTGTGGAGGTCATCGGTACGCTGATAGGCTTCCTTGCTGTCAGCATCTCGGAGGCGATCCTGCCCTTTGCACTTGCCTTTGCCGGCGGAACCATGCTCTACGTTATCAGCGACGAGATGATTCCAGAAACTCACGCTCACGGCGAGCAGCGTGGAGCAACCTACGCCCTTCTTTTCGGCTTTGCAGTCATGCTTTGTATGGATTTTCTTCTGGGATAGATAATGCACAAAAGTATTATATCACCGAAATCTATTGATTTCTGTTGACATTTCTGCTATAATTGTCGCAAATCCTTCAAGGAGAATGACGATATGCAAAAAAATGACAAAATCAAAGAGCTGATCCGTGCTCTGAAATTCACACTTATTTCCATAAGTGCGGGCGTAATACAGATAGGCAGCTTTACTCTTCTTTACGAGCTGCTCAGCCTGGACTACTGGCTTTCCTATCTGGTAAGTCTTTTGCTTTCCATAATCTGGAACTTTACCATCAATCGCAAGATCACCTTCAAATCTGCCACCAACGTACCGAAGGCTATGGCACAGCTGCTGGGCTTTTACGCGGTGTTCACTCCCGTCACTATGCTCGGAGGTCAGTGGGTGGAAAGCCTTGGCGTTCACGGTATTATCGTAGAGGCGGTTACCATGATACTGAACTTCGTTCTTGAGTTCCTCTTCTGCCGATTCGTTATCTATCGCAATTCCTGCGACAGTGCAGAGAAGGGTAATGGAACAGAGGAAAAAATCGGTGAAAAAACCGACGAGGCTTAATTTTGCTTTAAATAACTTAAAAAAAGGACGGAAAAAACGTCCTTTTTTCTTTGAAAACGGTAAAATAATTGACAACTGCACAATATTATGTTATAATGATTGATGCCTAAAAATAAATAAGGAAGGTATAATCAATGTTTAAGAACAAAACTAAAGCATCTAAGGGTGGACTTAAAACTAAGCATTGGATCGGCTATATGTTCGGCGACTTTGGCGGATGTATGACCTTCGCCCTTATGGCGAGCATTTTCTCTATGTATTGCACCAACGTGCTTGGTGTAAATGCCACCGTAATGGGTGTACTTACTATTATCTGGACTATCTGGGATGCAGTAAACGATCCTATGATGGGTGCACTTATGGATAAGGCCTTTGCCCGTAAGCAGCATAAGGCAGGCAAGTTCCGTCCCTGGCTTCTTCGTGCAACTCCCCTCCTTGCAATTACCGCAATTGCACTCTGGACCGTTCCTACTCTTCTTGACGGTATTCCTCTTCTCATAGCACTCTTCTCCTTCAAGATACTCTATGAGGCGTCCTACACCATGTTTAACATTCCCATGGGCTCGCTTCTCTCGGCAATGTCGACCAACGACTCCGAGCGTGCATCTCTTTCCTCTGCAAGAGGCGTTGGCTCTATGTTTGGTAATATGATCCCCGGCATGATCGGTCCCGTCGTTATCGGTATGTTTGGCGAAAACAGATCCACAGGTTATATGATCACCGGTGTTGCCTGTGCTATCGGCGGCTTCGTGGTATGTCTTCTTCACTACCTTCTCACAGAGGAGAGAACTGTTGTTAACGAGGAAAGCAAGCCCGACGATATCAAGTTTACCGACATTCTTGAGGTTGTTAAGAAAAACCGTGCGTTTATCGCTCTTTGTATCCACGGCATCTGCATCTGCACCATGCAGTATCTTACAGAGAATATCAGCATGTATATGTATTCTGCCGTATACCAGGACGTTACATATAAGACCATCGCGTCTGTTCTTTCCGCACCCTTCATGATCGGCTCTATGGTTGCCGTGCCCTTCATTTGTAAGAAGCTCGGCCTTGAGAAGCTTATCCGCTACTCCCTTCTTATCGGCGGTGCGATCTGCGGCGTGCTATTCATTATGCATCTCGTTATGGAAGTAGATCCTCTCGTTCACGGCGTTATTCTCGGCGTCGGCTCAGGTATGGCAATGGTATCCATCCAGATGCAGTGGGGTCTTGTCGGTGAGGCTATCGACTACAACGAGCTTATTACAGGTAAGCGTACCGAGGGCTCTATCTACGGTACCTTTAATCTTGCCCGCCGTATCGGTCAGACCGTAGGTCTTGGCTTCAGCTTCTTCGCACTCGACTGGATCGGCTATAATCCTCAGCTGGAGGCTCAGAGTGGCGGTACCATTTTCGGCTTCAAGATCCTCTGCGTTCTTGCTCCCGCACTTTGTATCCTCGGCTCTTGGGCAGCCTTTAAGTTCGTATGGAACATCACTCCCGAGATCCGTGAGAAGATGAACGCTATGAAGAAGGCAAAGGTTGGCGAGGCAGAGGCTGTCGTAACCGAAAATACCGAAGCATAATATACGCCTTCCGAAATTTAATTTCAGCACGACCAAAAGGCGTAAAACACACTACCGTCTGCACGTTTTTCGTGCAGACGGTCTTATAAAAGGGAATTATTATGGAAAAATTGATTACCACACCCTGCGGTGAGATTCGCGGTACGGACTGTCGTCTGCCCGGTGTCGTTGCCTTTAAGGGAATCCGCTTTGCTACGGCAGGCAGATGGGAATATCCCAGACTCGTCGAGAGCTGGGAGGGAGTTTACGACGCTACCAGATACGGCAACTGCTCCTATCAGCCAAGATCCTTCTATAACGAGGAGGAAAATCTTAAGAAGATATTCTACTACAACGAGTTCCGTCGCGGTGAGGAATATACCTACAGCGAGGACTGTCTGTTCCTTAACGTATGGACCCCCGCCGACGCAACCGAGGATAGTAGGCTGCCCGTAATCGTTTATATTCACGGTGGTGGATATACCGGTGGCTGCGGTCACGAAAAGCATTTTGACGACCCCGTCTGGCCTACCAAGGGCGTGGTGGCTGTTACCGTTAACTATAGACTTGGCCCTCTGGGCTTCCTTTGTCTGCCCGAGCTGAAGGCCGAGGCAGGTCACACCGGTAATTACGGTCTTTACGATCAGCTTGCGGCACTGAAATGGGTGCAGAGAAATATTGCAGCCTTTGGCGGTGATCCTGCCAAGGTGACTATTATGGGTCAGAGTGCCGGTGCCATGAGCGTACAGCAGCATTGCTTCAGCCCGCTTTCCGATGGGCTCTTTTCTGCGGCGGTTATGTCCAGCGGCTGCGGTATGAGTAATATGCTTATGACCACTCCCGATAAGGTGGCTCCCTTCTGGCAGGAGGTTATGAGGCGTTCGGGCTGCTCGACCCTTGCCGAGTTCCGTGCTATGCCTGTGGAGAGTCTGTTTGCTCAGTGGCAGGCGGCGAAGAAGGAGATCAAGGGCGGTATGATGTCCACCACACCCGTAAAGGACGGATTTATGTTCGTCGAGGGTGCAAGTCCTAAGAAGATACCCTATCTCGTTGGCTCCAACAGTCACGATATGGCTCCTCCCATCCTTGCTTCTCTTGCAGGTAAATGGGGCAGAAAGGATAGGCTTCACAGCTATGCCTATCTCTTTGACAGAATGCTTCCCGGTGACAACTGCGGTGCATGGCATTCTGCCGATCTATGGTATTGGTTCGGCACGCTGGATAATTGCTGGCGTCCCATGGAGGAAAAGGACTATGCCTTAAGCGACATGATGACCACCTATCTTTGCAATTTTGCTAAGGGTGGCGATCCCAACGGCGACGGCCAGCCTGCCTGGAGTCCCGTCCGCGAAGGAAAAAAGCTGCTCCTCCTTGGTGAAAAGCCTACTCGCATGGGCAGACCCAATATGCTGAAGCTCACCTTCACCATGCTCACCAACAAGGCAGTGGGTGAGTAAATAAAAAACCACAGCTCTCAATTAAATAATTTATCCCACCCTTGATTTTTACGAGGGTGGGTTTCCTTTTTAAAAGTTTAATTTAGTTCATAAAAAGCATACAGGTTTGAAACATACTTATGATAAAATAAAGGCGTAAGGAGGTAAAATATGGACAACAATGCTTTAATTGACAGAACCGCTGACAGAGTTATGAGAATGCTTTCCGTGGACACGG
Source organism: Eubacteriales bacterium (assembly GCA_045531485.1). Classification (GTDB taxonomy): domain Bacteria; phylum Bacillota; class Clostridia; order Oscillospirales; family CAG-272; genus UBA1740. The sequence goes on from JAZSEC010000061.1 coordinate 37,497, forward strand.
ATCAGATCTATAATCATGCAAAAAGAATGATGTGGTCGGTGATAGAATATAAGGAGCTGCAGATGCTTTACACCTGTGCGATGAAGGAGATCACCACCAAGCTTGAGATACTCGACACCGAGTTTAAGGTAAGGTATAAGAGAAATCCTATAAGCTCCATCACCCATCGCCTTAAAAGGACCGAGAGCATTATGGAAAAAATGGCCCGCCGCGGCTATCCAATGACTATTGAGAGCATAGAAAGCAACCTTAACGATATAGCCGGTGTCAGAGTGATCTGCACCTACGTTGACGACATTTATGCAATTGCTGACTCGCTTCTAAATCAGGACGACGTTACGCTGATAGCAAGGAAGGATTATATAAAAGAGCCGAAATCCAACGGCTATCGCAGTCTGCATCTCATAGTATCCATACCGGTATTTCTCTCTGAGAGCAGAAAAAGCGTTAAGGTGGAGGTACAGATCCGTACCGTAGCTATGGATTATTGGGCTAGTCTTGAGCATCAGATGAAATATAAAAAGGAAATACCAAACGCCGATGACGTTGGCAGGGAGCTTCGCCTGGTTGCCGAAACAATGGCAGAAACCGACAGACGTATGCTACAGCTTCGCCGCCGCATTGAGCTTGCCGAGGACGTAAAGAGCGAGGAGGACGAGCTTTTGGATCGCCTTGGCAGATTAGGGCTTCCGCTGTAAAAATATCTATTTACCCCTTGAAATCCGAGAAAAATAGGCTTATAATAGTAAATGCAACCGATAGTTGCATAATTGAAAACCAGAAAGTATGGAAAAACAAGTGGGTTTTTGCTACAATAAAGCTACAAAATCTACTTGAAGGGGAAAAACCTATGACAATTGAAACTGCTAACAGATTATTTGAACTGAGGAAAAAGCACGGTCTCTCGCAGGAGGAGCTTGCCGAAAAGCTTGGCGTTTCTCGCCAGGCGGTGTCTAAATGGGAGAGAAGCGAGGCGTCACCCGATACGGATAACCTTATTGCCCTCGCTAAAATATACGACCTTTCTCTTGACGAGCTTATCTACGGTGAGAAGGAATGTACTGAAAATAATGATACGTCCAGCCAAAATGCTGACAAAAACGAGGAAAATACAGATAATAAGGATTCAGTAACTATTGAGGGCAAGCTGGTTTTGGATAAGCCTGACACCAAGAGCACAAAATTCTGGCTTGAAGTTCCTTATCCTATCATCTGTACCGTTCTTTATCTTCTCTTCGGCTTCCTGGATATTCTCGGTGGCTGGCATCCCGCCTGGATAATCTTCGTGACCATACCCGTTTACTATTCGCTGGTTGAGGCAATATATAAGAGAAAATTCTCGGTGTTCAATTATGCCGTGCTTACCGCGGTCATCTATCTTGTACTCGGCTGCTATTTCGGAAATTGGCATCCGTCCTGGCTCGTTTTTATAACCGTTCCTATCTATTATCCTATCGCTACTGCACTTGATAAGAAGATTCACGGTGATGCATACGTCGAGGATGATGACGATGATGAGGATGACGACGATGAATAAATAATAAAAAACCACCCAAGGCTTGTGCTAAGGGTGGTTTTTGTTATGTTAAGTTTACAAAAAGTGGTATTTTTATCTGTAGAAGGTGTTTCCGCCGATAAATTCACGCACCAAGGATGTGGGAGGAATTTCAAAATCCACCTCTGCCTCATGCACGAAGTTCAGCACCTTTACGATAGATCTTACCTGGTCGTAGCACTCGTCGGAGGGAGATATCTCGGTGAGAAGCGGGAAAATGTGCTTCTTCAGTACGGCGATCTCATAGAGAGTGGAGCTGTTGAACATCACGTCGGCATTCTCCTGGAAGGGATAGATCCATCTCTCCTCGCCCGCTCTTACCGACTGCCACATATCGAGGGTGTGGGCAACCGACGCACCGCGGGTTTCGTAATCTCTTACGATTCGGCGAAGAAGCCTCAGATAGCTTGAGGGAATACGGTTGTGGTTATCAAGGTTAAGGGGAAGCAGGGGTGTTACGAAAAGACGGAACACAAGGTTACTGTCAAGTCCCTCGGGAAGAAGGACGGGGTTCATAGCGTGCAGACCCTCTACGATAATAACCGATTTTTCATCAAGACGAAGCTTGTGACCAAGCCATTCGCGGCGACCACGCTTGAAATTAAAGGAAGGAAGCTCAACCTCCTCGCCTGAGAGCAGTGCCTGAAGATGCTGACCGAAAAGATCGGTATCAATGGTGTTAATATGCTCAAGATCCACCTTACCGTCCGGGCCGGGAGCGATCTTATCACGGTCAACGTAATAGTCGTCAAGGCTCATAAGTATTGGCTTTTTACCGTGAACGCGAAGCTGAATGGAAAGTCTGTTAGCCGAGGTGGTCTTACCCGACGAGCTGGGACCTGCCAGCATAACCGCCTTAACGCCTCTTTCGCATATCTGATCGGCAATAGCGGAAAATCTCTTCTCGTGGAGAGCCTCATTTATACGAACAAGCTCTCTGATCTTGCCGTTGTCAACAAGCTCGTTGAGGTCTGCTACGGTTTCGCATTCCATCAGCTCGCCCCATTCCTTACCCTCGTTACAAACTGCAAAGAGGTTAGGCTGCTCCTTATACTGAGAAACGCGGTCGGGACTCTTTTTCTGCGGGAATACGAAGATAAAGCCCTCCTCCGCCTCAAGAATATCGTAGGAACGGAGATATCCCGTGGAGGGTGCAACCTCACCGTAGAAGTAGTCGGCAAAATCGCCGTGGCTATACACGTCAAAGGTGGGCGTTGTACGGTAGCTGAGCAGACGTGCCTTATCCTCAAGGCCGTTGTCCTTGTAATATTTTATAGCCTCCTCGGTGGTGATCCTGTGACGGAGCAGGGGAATGTTCTCGTCAACGATCCTGTCCACTCTCTCGCGTAGCACGTCTGCAGAGAAATCCTCCGCACCGCTTACCTTTACGTACAGACCCGAGCCTACAGTAAAGCTCATGGTTGCCTCTGCATTGGGCCAGAGCTGCTCGATGGCAAGGAAAAGCACGAACTGTGCGGTTCTGGTATAAACCTCCGCACCCGCCGCATCTGTATATCTCACCAGGCGAACCACACCGTCAGAGCCGATCATAGCCTCTCTTACGTATTCGGTATTATCCTTTACGTCCTTTTCGCGAAGGGGAATATAGTTAAGTGTAAAAATATCTCCGCCAATCTTTGCGGCAATAGGGTCGGTGGACAGCTTTCCCGTCACAAGACCCAGATCCTTTATCATATCAAGCAGGGATTGACCCGGCTTTACCGTAACCTGATGGCCATCTATAACAAGCTTCATATCTTAAACCTTCTTTCCTTCATCTTCTTTATCGTATGCAGCTTCGGTTGCTAAGTTGCCTTTGCCGCCCGATTTTCTTTCTGCCAGTATCTGTCTTACCAGCTGAACACTGTTGATAGCAATAAGCACGGTGTTAAGCACGACCACGGGCATGGTATTGACAAAAATAGCGTATATAAGGCTTATCAGACCGCCCGCCATATTGATACCACGCAGCCACTTTATATCCTTCATAAAGAAGGAGAGAATAACCAGGGCGGTGCCAAAGTAACCGAAAATTTCAAGGGCAATTTTAGGATCCATAAAAACAAAAAACCTCCAAAAACAAAATCAACTACTCATTCGGTAGTCAACCATTTTCGGCGGTTTGTAGAAACGCTTGCCCATATCGCAATCATATACCAGAAATCTAATTTAGCGTAGGCTATTATATCACATTACATACAAAATATCAAGGTTTTTGTGTAAAATTTGTAAATATTGTTAAATTCTTACAAATAAAAAGGGCAGAGCATAAAATCTCTACCCTTCATTTTGTTTATTTTGGTTAAAACCATTCACCGCCGAGCAGTTAAAATCTGTCGCTTATTATTTTACTGCCAATCAACAACGCCTACCCAGGACATAAGGAAATCACGCTCGTCGGGATTACCCTTTACCGACTGGGATGCGGCAACGATGGGCATCCATTTCTGTACGTACTGGCGTGCGGTGTCACTCTTTCTGCAGAAGAGGTCAAGGTAGCTCTCTGCCGCCTCATCGTCACCCGAAAGCCTGAAGGTCAGGTAGGTTCTCGCAGCATCTGCGGATGCATTTCCCTGGGTCGCATGTGCCCAGTCGATAACGTATGCTCTGTCATCCTCGGTAATAATGATATTCGAGGGACAAAGATCGCCGTGAAGAAGCTTATTGTGCTTAGGCATTCCCTCAAGGCGGGTGTGAAGCTCGTATCTTACGGTAGCATCAATGCTTGACGAGGAAATCTTTCTGTGCATCTTGTCCTTAAGCTTGGTAAGCAGGGGACACTTATGAGCGTGAATAGCGAGCTGAATATCAACCAGCCTCTCGATATACTCATTTTTTCTTTCGGGATGCTCCTTCATCATCTGGGAAAGAGTCTTGCCCTCGATAAAATCTGTGGTGATCGCCCACTTGCCGTCTATTGTGTTTACTGCCAGAATGCTCGGAATATTGAGGCCGGTTTCCTCCACTCTTGCCTGGTTAAGTGCCTCGTTCAGCACGTCAGCCTTGGAGAAATCCTCGGCAAAAACCTTTATACATCTGTCGCCGTCGCGGTAGATCGTCTTATTTTTTCTTTCTGCAATAATATTGTCGAATTTCATCTTTTATTCCTCTCTCTTGCCCTTTCTGTTGGTTTTCATAGCGGTCTTTGCGGTGTCAAATCTTACGCTTGTCATATGACTGTCGGGCATATCCTTTTCGGTGAAGTGCTTGCCGTAATATGCGTTAAGATACATCTGCTTGATCTCACTCATAAGGGGATAACGGGGGTTTGCACCGGTGCACTGATCGTCGAATGCCTGCTCAACCATCTCGTCGAGGGTTTCGAGGAAGTAGCCTTCATCAACGCCGTAATCTTTGATGCGGGACTTGATGCCTACTCTTGCCTTAAGCTTGTTTATGGCAGAGATAAGGTTTTCTACCTTGTTTTCGGTCTTTCTGCCGCCGAAACCGAGGGCATCTGTAATCTCGGCATATCTCTCTGCGGTCTTGGGATGATCATACTGGGAGAAGGTACCCATCTTTGCAGGAGCATCGCAGGAGTTAAAGCGAATAACCTCCTCAATCATAAGTGCGTTTGCTACGCCGTGGGGCAGGTGGTGGAAGGCACCAAGCTTATGTGCCATAGAGTGACATACACCGAGGAAGGCGTTGGCAAATGCCATACCTGCCTGGGTTGCGGCGTTCGCCATTTTTTCTCTTGCGATAACGTCGGTATCGCCATGCTCGTATGCTCTGGGCAGATACTCGAATATGGTCTTAAGAGCACCGAGGCACAGACTGTCGGTGTAGTCGGTCGCCATCATGGAGGCGTAAGCCTCAAGTGCGTGGGTAACTGCGTCAATACCCGACGCTGCGGTAAGGCCGCGGGGTGCAGACATGTGAAGGTCGGTGTCGATTATTGCCATATCGGGCATAAGCTCGTAGTCGGCAAGGGGATACTTGACGCCGGTCTGCTCGTCGGTAATAACTGCGAAGGGAGTAACCTCACTACCCGTACCTGCAGAGGTGGGGATGGCGATAAAGTATGCCTTCTCACCCATCTTGGGGAAGGTGTAGACCCTCTTTCTGATGTCAATAAATCTCATCGCCATATCCATAAAGTCTGCCTCGGGATGCTCGTAGAGAACCCACATAATCTTTGCCGCGTCCATAGCCGAGCCGCCGCCGAGGGCGATAATGGTATCGGGGGCAAAGGCGGTCATCTGCTTTGCACCCTCCTTTGCATTTGCAAGGGTGGGATCGGGCTGAACGCCCCAGAAGGATGCGTGTGCGATGCCGAGGCTGTCAAGCTTGTCGGTGATTGGCTTTGTATAACCGTTGTTGTAAAGGAATTCGTCGGTGACGATAAATACTCTCTTAGAGCCTCTGACCGTCTTAAGCTCGTCGAGAGCAACGGGCAGACAGCCCTTTTTGATATAAATTTTCTCGGGAGCTCTGAACCAAAGCATATTTTCTCTCCTCTCTGCCACGGTCTTGATGTTGATAAGGTGCTTTACGCCTACGTTTTCGGATACGCTGTTGCCGCCCCAGGAGCCACAGCCAAGGGTCAGCGAGGGAGCAAGACGGAAGTTGTAAAGGTCACCGATACCGCCCTGTGCCGCAGGTGTGTTTACAAGTATACGGCAGGTCTTCATTCGTGCCGCGAAGGCGTTAAGCTTTTCCTTCTCGGTCGCATCGTTGATATATATAGAGGAGGTGTGACCGTAGCCACCGTCGGCAACCAGTCGGTCAGCCTTGTCAAGTGCGTCGGCAAAGTCCTTCGCCCTATACATAGCCAGTACGGGAGAGAGCTTCTCGTGGGCAAATTCCTCAGAGATGTCAACGCTCTCCACCTCACCTATAAGGATCTTAGTTCCCTCGGGAACCTCGACGCCTGCAAGGGTGGCAATATTATATGCACTCTGTCCTACGATCCTTGCGTTAAGCGAGCCGTTTATGATGATGGTTTTTCTAACCTTGTCAAGCTCCTCGCCGTGAAGGAAGTAGCAGCCTCTGTTAGCAAACTCCTCCTTGACCGCCTCATACACCTCGTCAAGCACGATAACCGACTGCTCGGAGGCACAGATCATTCCGTTGTCGAAGGTCTTACTGTGAATTACCGAGCTTACGGCAAGGAAAATATCAGCCGAGCCGTCGATGATTGCAGGTGTATTTCCCGCACCTACGCCAATGGCGGGCTTGCCGGAGGAGTATGCACTCTTTACCATTCCGGGACCTCCGGTGGCAAGGATAATGTCCGCCTCCTTCATAACGGTGTTCGTCATTTCAAGAGAGGGGGCGTCGATCCAACCGATAATTCCCTCGGGAGCTCCTGCCTTAACGGCTGCCTCAAGCACCACCTTCGCTGCCGCGATGGTAGAGTTCTTTGCTCTGGGGTGGGGGCTGATGATAATACCGTTTCTGGTCTTAAGTGCCAGAAGGGTCTTGAATATTGCGGTAGAGGTGGGGTTTGTCGTAGGAATTACCGCCGCGATAACGCCGATAGGCTCGGCAATTTTCTTAATTCCGTAGGCCTTGTCCTCTTCGATAACACCGCAGGTCTTGGTGTCCTTATATGCGTTGTAGATATACTCTGCGGCATAGTGGTTTTTAATAACCTTATCTTCTACGATGCCCATGCCTGTTTCTGCAACCGCAAGCTTTGCAAGCGATATTCTCGCCTTGTCAGCCGCACTCGCCGCAGCGAGAAAGATTTTGTCTACCTCTTCCTGGGTGTAGGTGGCGAATTTTCTTTGTGCCCCTCTGATGCTACCGATAGCAGCCTCAAGGCTTTCGATACTGTCTACTGTCCTGTAATTTTCCATAATATTTTCTCCTGAATGGTTAATGTAATCTAATATAATGGTAGAAAAAACGGCATAACGTATGCACATTTATTCTTTTTTTTGCGAAAAAGGGAAGAATAAAACCTGGGATAAAGCAATAATAAGCTCACCGCCCGGGGATAACGAAGCAACTGCCTTCAGCCTTCCCGCCGCCCTATTTCTTGCTTGTCTTGGTAACTACCCAAGAAATGTTATTGTTAAATTTTTAACACTCTGATAATATTGTAGCACAAACCTTTAAAAAAGTAAATTGGCAAAGTGTATAAAGATAATTTTCTTTTGAGGGGTGCTTTGTTATATTTTTAACAAACAAACGGCTTTACATAAGAAAATTACATTGTAGACTGGAGGTTTGTATCTCTTTTGACGGCGATTTTAGGGAATGGGTTTAACTCCCTCGTAAGGAAGCCTTTTGGAATAGATCTTAACTCCCTCAGGAGGGAGCCTTTTGGAATAGATCTCAACTCCCTCAGGAGGGAGCCTGTGGTTGACCTCTTACGGTGAGTGGGGTTTTAATTCTGTAATCTCAGCTCTGAGCTTTCCGTCTATTGAACTATCATGAATGCTCGCTGGCTTTTTGTTGCTTTTGCGATAAAAAAAGGGCCTTCCGTGTGGAAGGTCCTTTTGGTAATTTTGGTTTTGATCCATACTGTTTAGGTAAGGATTTTTATACAAGATACAAAAGTCATCGAGATAAAAAGGCATAAAATGTCAATCTCTATTTACATTTTATGTGAATTTCGGATAAATCTTGTCGATTTACGCTTCTTGTTGCTATGTAAATTGTGAAAAAATATATTACTTCTTATTTTTCTTTGCCTTTTCTGCGGCTCTCTTGTCGTTGATGATCTTCATCTCGGGTGCGTCGATCAGGGTAACGTTATTTTCCTTCGCCCAGTCAACACATCCCTTAAGCACTAAGGGCAGGAATACTCTCGGAACCGCGAGGACGGTCTTAAGAGCCTCGTCGGTAAACTTAACCACGTCGTCCGCACGGTCTGCCGCATATCTGACCGACTCAAGAGATGCCTCACGCATCTGGAGAAGCTCTGCACGCATCTTGGTCTTTCTGTGGAACCAGAAGTTCTTGGAATCACGGTAGCCGTAGTCAACGGGAAGGGCGGGGAAGTCCTTTGCCTTAACACCGTTGATAATAGCGTCGGCGTACTTCTTCTTCATAAGGATCTTGTCTACCTTAAGAATGAAGTGAGCACCGAACTTGGAGGTGATGCCGTTAAAGTCATTGTAGGGAGGCTCATAGCCGGAAAGCTCGCCGGGAAGGAACTTTTCTGCACCCTCAAGCTCACGTACCCAGGTACACTCAATAACCTGGATAGCGTCGGAAAGCACCTGGGGTCTTTCCTCACCTGTTTCCTCGTGAATAAGGCTCTTTTCAAGCTTGAACTTGCACTTGGGCATTTTCTCCTCGGGCTTGTCGCCGGGCCAGGAAAGCTTTACTGCCTCCTTGAAGGTCTTGGGATTATCGTCGATAAAGTTAAGTGCACACTTTCCGTTGCGGAGAATGTTCTGTGCAGTGTTCGACGAGTTGCGGCAGCAGAGAAGCATTGCATAATAATCCTTTCCTGCTACGTAATAGGGCTGAATGAGGGAGTAGGGGCCAAGGTTGGTGCTACCGTCCTCACAGAGAGTGCTGATAACCACAGTGGGCATAGGGAAATACAGAGAGGTCTGATAGAAGTTGTCCACTATGCGAAGATTTTCAAAGCTGCTCATCATTTTTCTCCTTGATTTGATAAAATTTTATATGTTTAACTTATTATACGCCTTATTTAAACAAATGTCAAGCATTTATCTTTTATATTTATCCGCCGCCCACAGATACCGACGGGGGATATTGAATATTTGTGCATTGTGCATTGTTTTTTCGGTAATATTTTATGAATCTTATAGGTATTGACATATTTTTTGGGTTGTGCTAATATATAGGTAGATAAAATATTATGAAAAAGAGGATAAGATAATGAAAAAACTGATCAGCTTGATTCTGGTAATAATGCTCGTCCTTTCGCTTGCATCCTGCTCGGTGATCGAAAAGATTCCCGGACTTAGTGATATCATCGGAGGTATCGGTGACAATGATGGCGATGACATTGGCGACGGTGATGATACACCCGGCGTTGACAATGAGGGCGGCGATGACGTAAAGCCCGACGTTCCCGACAATGGCGGTGATGACGTAAAGCCCGACGTTCCCGATGAGGGTGGCGACGAGGTGATTCCCGATGAGGGAAACGGCGATGATCCCGATGGCGGAAACGGTGACGACTCCGGTACGGTTGATCCTCACAAGCACAGCTTCATAGACGGCAAGTGCGAGTGCGGCGAGGTTGCTCCCGAGTGCGAGGGCTGTACCGATGCTGACGGTGACGCGATCTGTGACGTATGCGGTAGAGGAATGATCGTTCCTCCCGAGCTTCGTACACCCGTAGTATTCCTTGCTGGCGACTCTACCGTAAAGACTTATGATGACGGTCAGTATATCGGTGGCTGGGGTCAGTTCCTCTCTCTCTTCCTCGGTGAGGAGGTTGTAGTAAAGAACGCGGCTCACGGCGGCAGAAGCTCCCGTTCCTTCATTAACGAGGGCAGACTTTACGATATCGAGGGATCTAGCTTTACCTTCTCTCAGAATGGTGGAAACTCCATCGCCGATGAAATAAAGGAAGGCGACTATCTCTTCATTCAGTTCGGTCACAATGACGACGATACGAAGGCGTCTAACTATTCCACAATGTACGATAGAATGGTTCCCCTTGGCGAGCCTGATGCAAACGGTATTTATCCCGTGACCCCCGCTGAGAAGATGCCTACCACCTATCTTCCCGAGGCATATACCTCCAAGGCTACCGACGCGGAGGAGTCTACTGCTCTTTCCACTATTGCAAAGTACGGCTCTGAGTATTACGCCTACGGCAGCGGTACTTATAAGTGGTATCTTAAGCAGTATATTGATTTTGCAAGAAGCGTGGGTGCTATCCCCGTTCTTGTAACACCCGTTGCACGAGTTAAATTCAATTCAAGCGGCGAGATCATCGGCGGTGCAGGTCTCCACGGCGAGAACTTTGCATACGTTCAGGCGGTTCGTCAGCTGGCAGAGGAGGAGGATTGCCTTCTTATCGACCTCTTCGCTGACAGTAAGGAAATTCTTGAGGCGGCAACTCCCACGTTTGCGAATTATCTTATGGCACTTAAGCCTAACGAGCTTTTAGGTGCTTGGCCCTCCGGCTACGACGCAGCTTACGGTAATACCGAGGCAGGCTACACCGGTATTGAAGCGACCCATTATAACAAGTACGGTGCGTTCATTCAGGCTGCCGCGGTGGCAGAGCATATTATCGGTAATGCGGATTCCTTCCGTGGACTTGCTGAGTTTGTAAACACCGCTCCTCACTCCTATATCGATCCCTCCAACCTTATCGGCAAGAACACCGTAGCCGCTATTGAGGGACTCTTCGAGCTGGTCAACGTAACCAACCCTGACAGAAAATACGCAGATCCTATGGACGTGGTGGCTAAGATCAACGAGCTTGACACCGTGGGCGAGATCACCAACGATAACTACGTAGAGGTCGGTCTGATGTGTGAGGAGATCAGACTTGCATACTACGGCCTTAACGTAGACGATCAGCCTCTCGTAACCAACCTTGATAAGCTTGAGGCGGCTGAGGCTAAAGTAAAGGAGCTTGAGATCGCCAACAGACCCGCTCCCTCAAGGGTGGTTATCTTCGATGCAGACGATCTTACCCTTGATAAGTACACCGAAACGGTGGTTGAGGGCGATTTTACCCTTGTTGCCACCTCGGATAAGGCGATGGATAAGAAGTCCAAGACCGCTGCCTTCACCTATAACGGCAACACCTATGAGAACTCCTACGGCCTTAGCGTAGGCGGTAAGGCATCCTTCGGCTCTAACAGATACATTTCCTTCACCGTTGACGGCCCCTGTGTGATCACTATTGCGGTTCAGTCCTCGGGCAGCTCGGTGAGAACCCTTACCCTTGTTGATTCCGGCAAGGCGACCGTTGGCTCTTACGAGGCGGGCGTAAGCCTTACCGTATCCTCCATCGAGGTTGAAAAGGCAGGAACCTACTCCGTAGGTAGTGCAGGAAGCGGTATGTACATCTTCGCGATTATTATCGAATATTTTGAATAAAAACACGTTTTTGACAATTATAATTTACAAAAATACATAAAAGGAGGGGTAAAAATGACTTCTTCAGAATTAAAACAAAGAGCAAGAGATGCTCTGTCAGGCAACTGGTTTATTGCCGTTATTGCAGGCTTTGTCGCCGCACTCCTCGGAGGAATAAACAGTGGCGGCGGATCGGTTGAATTTGAGTTCTCGGGTGAGGAGGCAGAAGGCATAGAGCTGGAGGCCCTTCTTGCACAGCTTGGCATAACGCACGAGATCCTCAGCGTTATTCTTGCGGCCCTTGGTGCCTTCGCTCTCATTATGATGGTTTACGGCATCGTCTGCATTATCGTAGGTAGCGGCGTCAGCGTTGGCTATGCACAGTTCAACCTTGATCTCATTGACGGACGCTCTACGTCGGTTGGCACTCTCTTCAGCTGCTTTGACCGTTGGGGCAAGGCCTTTGTTGCAAGGCTTCTCACCTCGCTGTTCATAACGCTCTGGTCTTTACTCTTCGTCATTCCCGGCATTATTGCTTCGTACAGCTATTCTATGGTCAGCTATATTCTGGCTGAAAATCCCGGCATGTCCGCATCCGAGGCTATCCGCGAGTCAAAGAGGCTTATGCAGGGCAACAAATGGCGTCTGTTCTGCCTGGATCTCAGCTTTATCGGCTGGTCCTTCGTATGCATTTTCACTCTCGGTATCGCATCGCTCTGGGTTCTTCCTTATACTCAGGCTTCCCGTGCGGCATTCTACCGCGAGATAAGTGCCTAAGCTTTAATCCTGCTTTTATCGGGGCTCTCTCCTTTTGGGGAGAGCCTTTGATATACCATAAAAAGCAATTTTGACGGCGTAAAACTGCAAATGTTGCATAAAAACGCCCTTTAATATATGTTAAAATGCAACAAAAAATCATCTTGACTGCAAAAAAGCCCCAAAATCGCTTGTAAAAAAATAACAGATGTGCTACAATATTTGCATATTTATTTCAGGAGGCAAATACTATGAAAAAATTACTGTCTTTATTATTAATGCTTATCCTTGTGCTGACTCTTGCGGCCTGCGTTAACAACAACGGCGATCAGGGTGGCAATAATGACGGCGGCAACAATGACGGTGGTGACGGTGGCGAGCACGTTTGTGACTTCCAGATCACCGAAAGCAAGCCCGCTACCTGTGAGGCAGACGGCTATGAAAAGCTTGCCTGCTCCTGCGGTGAAACTAAGGAAAATACCCTTACCGCACTTGGTCACGACATTCAGCCTAACGGCGGCATGGCTGCAAGCTGTACCAGAAAGGGTGTTGAATACAACAAGTGTACCCGTTGCAACAAATCCGAAAATAAGATGATACCCGCACTGGGCCACGAGTTTGGTCAGCCTACCGAGGCGTCCAGATTCGCTTACTGCAGCAGAGAGGGCTGCACCATGTCCGAGCCCGCGTTCCCCAAGTCGGGACAGCATTCGGAAAGCCTTAAGTTCGTGTTCGGCGAATCTCATAAGACCGCCCTTTCCGACAAGCACGACGAGGTGGTAGCACTTCTTGAGGCTGCTGACGCATACGATCCCGCCCTTCACGGCTATGCTGAGAGCGGTGAGCTTTACGATCTCTACTCGGTTGTTGAGGACGCATACGAGGAATACACCGATATGGTTTACTTTGCAATGGACCAGTATTCCATCGCCATGACACTCTACTACTGTAACTACAACGTTCCCTCTTACGAAACCGCCTACAACGAGATGGCTGACTACTACACCGGCCTGGTTTCCAAGTACTATTCGCTCTCTCAGCCCTGGTACGACTCCATGTACCGTGAGTTCTTCTTCTACGGTGCTACCGAGGAGGAGATCAACGCCTTCCTCTTTGACAGTAACGCACTCGCTAATCCCGAGTACTCGGCTCTTAAGGAGAGAAACACCGCCATCGAGCTTGAGTTCAACAACATTGAGGATCCCATAAACAGCGACCTCGTTCCCGTGCTTTACGCCGAGATGGTTGAGAATAATAACAGAATGGCAGTTATCCTCGGCTATGACAACTACCTTGAGTACGCTTATGCCGACGTATACGACAGAGAATATACCTATGAGGACGTTGCGAAATTCACCGAGTTCGTTAAGGAGTACATAGCTCCCATTTACAGCAGGGTAGCATACGATTACTCTATTCTTATGTCCAACGGTGGCGACTATACTCAGAAGGATATTGACGGCTTCTACGGTCTTGCTCTCTATTCCTTCTTCACCAACGAGCTTTCCAACGTGGTGTTCAACGACTTTATCGACGAGATGAACATGGGCTTCACCTCTAATCCCGATAAGCAGTTCTCCTTCTCCGACGTGCTTAACGCACTTTGTGCAGACGGTAACCTATTCAGAGGCTCCTACGAGGGTGCATACGTTACATATCTTTATGATAACGAGCTTCCCATCGCATACTTCGGTGGCAACGGTTACGATACTCCTCTTACCGTATCTCACGAGTTCGGTCACTACATGAACGAGATCTATAACAGATCCGAGTACGATCAGTCCTACGACCTTCTTGAGTCCCACTCTCAGGGTCACGAGATGCTCTTCATCCACTTTGCTAAGGGCTACGTAACTCCCATGGCATATAAGCTTGCCGAGACCTACGAGCTTTACTCTATGCTCGGTGCGGTTATCAGAGGCCTTCGTATCGACTGCTTCGAGCGTGCTATATACCTTAACGAGTACAACGGCACCCGTTCCAACGTGATCATGGCAGACGGCAAGATCTCTCCCGACGAGTACGATCTTCTTTACGCTAGTATCGGTGAGGACTTCGGCCTTGTTGACAGTGCCGACGACCTTGAGTACTGGAGATACGGTATGACCATTACCTCTCCCTGCTACTACGTATCCTACTCCATTTCCGCTATCAACGCACTTCAGATCTATGCTAAGATCGATAACGAGTCCTTTGACGCGGCTAAGGAAAGCTACCTTAAGCTTATCACCTACACCGACGTAGATCCCGAGATGGGCTTTGAGGACGTTATCCTTTACGCAGGACTTACCTCCTATAACGACGAGCAGACCTATAAGACTATCTCCGATTTCTTCAATAGGAGATGGGGAGAATAATTGCTCGGTGCAGCTGAATTTCTAAGAGTCGGGCAAATTGCCCGACTCTTTTTTCTTAAAATCACTTGCTAAGGCGGGATTTTTATTATATAATAAATATAATAAATCTCAAAAAGGGAAGAAAAAATGAGGACAAGAGAAATTATTATCATCATAGGACTTTGTCTGTCGCTTCTTTTGTTCGGAGTGATAGCCGTTCTTGATCAGGCGGTGGATCCTACCGATAATACAAACCCCAATATACGGGAGAATAATATACCCGCCAAGACGGCTATGATGCATCATCTGATAGAGGGGCTTTCCACCATTGACAAGGAGGGCAGGACATATATCCATCTTGACTCCTATGACGTAAACGAGCTGCTATACTCCCTCCTTCCGAAGCTGGATTTCGGCTCGGTAAAGGCGAGGAGCATATATATCGAAGAAAGCGAGTCGGGTCACCGACTCTGTATGCCTGTGCAGATATTCGGCTTTAAGACCATGCTGTCGGGCGAGGTCATAATGTTCACCGAGGGCGATAATATCTGTGCTACGGTAAGCGATCTTCGCGTGGCAAAGCTCCCCTTGGACGAGGGCTCGCTTTCGGGCGTCAAGGGTATGATAATATCCATGCTTATGGAGCAGGGAATAATCGCCTACTTCGACGGTGTAACGCTGAATCTCACAGTGACCAGAGAGGCGATCGGTAATCTTATAGCTCTGAGATATAAGAACGATCCCAACCTTGATCTTATCAACGCTATGTACAGCCTTATTATGCTTAAGACCGACTCGGTCAGCATCGACGTGGCAAGTCCCACGGATATAAGGATCCTTGCCGATTTCGGCAGCCTCGGTATGACTGAGGAGGGTAGATTCTCGGGTCTTAATGCATACGTTACCGATCTTCTTAGCCGTGGTGTAATCGGCAAGGAGCATACCGATCTTATATCAAAATACTACCTGAACGGCTATTCCTCGCTTACCGAGGAGGAGGGCGACGCGGTAAAGCAGCTTCTCTCTGCCGAGATTGGCGAGGAGGAGATAGCCTCCTATGGCGGCCTTATTGAAAGGGGTAGTCTGTCGATCACCCAGCTGCTTATCTCTCAGCTCGACGTTGGCAATTCCTTCACCCCCGGCTTTAAGATCTCCGACGGAGATATCAACACACTTATGACCTCGCTTCCGGTTATCGGCACGGTCTGGACGATGACAAGCTACCGTGACGGCGGCTTTGCCTATATCGCTATCAGCGACGTCCTGTGCGATATCTCGGATGACCTTATCAGCATCAGCGTAGGACTTGAGGTAAACGGACGGGTAATTAATATATCTGCGGAATTTGCAACGGGTGAGTCACCGCTGGTTGCCGTAAGAGGTATGCTGGTCGGTGCTTCGGTGGGTAGCATCCGTCTTGACGAGGGCGAGATGGATCTGATCTTCGGCTTTATGTGCGATCACTTAAACGAGGATTGGATATACACCGACAGAGAGGGAAGGACGGTTACCTTAGACTTTACCTTCGCCTTTTCGGACAGCCCACTGCTCAGCTTTCTTCTCAGCAGCAGGCATATAGTTTCCTCCTGCCATCGACGTCCGACCAATGACGGAGGGTATATAAATATCACCTTCCGATTATTCGGGTAAAATTTACCGAAAATTTTTCTTGACAAATAAAATATCACTGTGATACAATAAAAACAACTAAAATAGGCACTCTGCCGAGAAAGGAATAAAACTATGTTCAACTTAACTAACGAAGAAACCACGATGCTTAACGAAAAGCTTGCTACCTGCGACGTTACCCCCATCAAGCATGAGAAGGGTGAGCGTGCCAAGAAGGACTGTGGAAGCGACTGCAAGGGTAAGTGCGGTGCTACCTGTCAGGCTGTTTGTAAGTCTACCTGCTCGTCTCTCTTCTGATAAATGGCAGAGGCGAAGCGTAAGATCATAACAATAACCCTTACTCAGTCCTGCAATCTTAATTGCACATATTGTTATGAGAAGAATAAATCCGCCAGAGAAATGAATATCGACCAGGTCAAGACCATTCTTGACGAGGCGTTAAACGACGATCGCTTTGACGAATACGAGATAGATTTCTTTGGCGGAGAGCCCTTCCTACGCTTTGATCTTATAAAGGAGGGCTTTGAATACGCACGTAATACCTATCCCGAGAAGCCTATGGCGTTTATGGCTACCACCAACGGTACTCTCGTCCACGGCGAGATAAAGGAATGGCTCCGCGAGCATTCCGACGTGTTCTGGTGCGGCCTTAGCCTTGACGGTACTAAGCGTATGCATGATATGAACCGCTCGGGCAGCTTTGATAGGATAGATATTAAGTTCTTTGCAGACACCTGGCCTAAGCAGGCTATGAAGATGACCGTATCTGCCGAGAGCCTTCCCTATCTTGCGGAGGGTATTATATTTATGCACGAGAACGGCTACGTTTTCACCTGCAATCTGGCTCACGATATTGATTGGTCTAATCCCGATAACAAGGGCATCCTTGAGGGCGAGCTGATGAAGCTTATCGAGTATTATTTTGCTCATCCCGAGGTTAATCCCTGCCAGCTGCTTAACGTCCCCGTACATATGATAGCCGCCTCCGACCCCTCGGACAGCTTCCGTCAGTGCGGAGCAGGTGAGGAGATGTTCTCCTACGACGTTGACTGCAAGGCATACCCCTGCCAGTTCTTTATGCCCGTCACTCTCGGTGAGGAGAGGGCAGAGGAGGCACGCAGCCTGGTATTCCGTGAGGAGCTGTACAGAGAGGATTTCCCAGAGCCCTGCTCCAGCTGTGTTGCACTGGGCATCTGTCAGAACTGCTACGGTGCTAACTATGAGAACACCGGCGACATTCTGAAGCGTGACGAGAACTGGTGCGAGCTGCAGAAGATCATATTCCGTGCTACCGCATATTTCAAGTGGAAGCTTTATACCATGGGCAGACTTGACTGTCCTGAGGACGAGATCGGATATAATCTGAAGGCAATTCAGATGATTATGAACGATCTTCATTAAAATTTTTAGAAAAACATAGGGTTTATGCCCTATGTTTTTCTTTTTTCGCTTGAAAAATGCAAATGCTTTGTAGTATAATTGAATTGAAATTAAAAATTTAATATGAAAAGGAGCACTATCTATGAAACGCGGAAACGTTATGGTCGGACAGTCAGGCGGTCCTACCTCTGTTATCAACGCAAGCCTGGTCGGAGTTTTCAAGACTGCAAAGGACGAGGGCTGCGGAACCGTTTACGGTATGCGTAACGGTATTGAAGGACTTCTTCAGGAAAGGTATATAGACATCTCCGATTATATCAAAAACGATCTTGACATCGAGCTTCTTAAGCGTACTCCCTCCTCCTTCCTAGGTACCTGCCGTTTTAAGCTGCCCCACGCAGACAAGGCACCCGAGCTGTATGAGAAAATTTTTAAGATCCTTGAGGGACTTGACGTTAAGTATTTCTTCTACATAGGCGGTAACGACTCTATGGATACCATTATGCAGCTGTCGGGCTATGCTACCAAGATCGGCTCTGACATTCGCTTTATGGGTGTTCCCAAGACCATTGACAACGACCTTGCCTGCACCGACCACACTCCCGGCTACGGCTCTGCGGCAAAGTATATAGCCTCCACCATGAAGGAGATAATCCGCGACGCTAAGACCTATCCCAACGATTCTGTTACCGTGGTTGAGATAATGGGACGTAACGCAGGCTGGCTTACTGCCGCTGCCGCACTCTCCAGATCCGAGGACTGTGACGGCCCCGATCTTATCTATCTTCCCGAGATGGTATTCGATCACGATAAGTTCTTAAGCGAGATCAAGGAGAAGAAAAAGACTAACAAGGCGGTTATCGTAGCCGTTTCCGAGGGCATCAAGACTGCCGACGGCAAGTACGTCTGCGAGGCTAATAAGAACACCACTCTTGTCGACTCCTTCGGTCATAAGGCACTTGGCGGTACCGCACTCTACCTCTCCGACTATCTTACCGACGAGCTTGGCATCAAGTGCCGCGGTATCGTGCTTTCCACCCTTCAGCGTTGTGCATCTCACCTTGTTTCCCGCCGCGATATTACCGAGGCGTTTATGGCTGGTGCTGATGCAGTTATGGCTGCTCTTCGCGGCGAAACCGGCAAGATGATCATCTTCAAGCGTATCTCCGACAACCCCTATTCCATAGTTACCGACATTATGGATATCCGCGAGGTTGCGAACAAGGAAAAGTGCGTTCCTCTTGAGTGGATTACCGAAAACGGCACCTACGTATCCGAGGAATTTGACGATTACGCCCGTCCTCTCATCATTGGCGAGCTTTCTCCCTTCATGGTAGACGGACTTCCCAGACATTTGTTTATCGACAAATAAAAATTAATATTCAATTAAGAGCCATCCTTCGGGGTGGCTCTTGACTTATCTCTTATTATATGATATAATATTTTTGATTTTAAAGAATAACTACCGTCACTTTTGACTGATGATGGCGGGGAGGTGAATGGATTTGACAGCGGTGTATAGCATTCTTTTTGTTATTTCACTCATTATACCCATCGTGTATTTTATGATAAGCAAAAATAAGAGGGACCCTTGGATATTCCTTCTTCATATATCCATCTGTATAGTTAATCTCGGATACCTTATCCTTTCTGCATCCCGTAGCCTTGAGCTTGCTCTGTTTGCAAACAAGCTTGCCTATTTTGGTCAGATCTTCGTGATAATGTCTATGCTGCTGATAATCACCAGGCTCTGCGGATTTAAATTCGGCAAGGCTCTGCCCATCTCTCTGGTCGCGATCGGCTGTATTATGTTCGCACTGATCCTCACCACCGGACATCTTGACTGGTATTATAAGAGCGTAAGCCTTGAGTTCGTCGACGGTGCGGCAAAGCTGGTGAAGGAATACGGCCCCCTTCATCCCACCTATCTTATCTACGTCCTCGCTTATTTCGTAGCAATGCTGACGGTTATCTTCTATTC
The DNA here is from genome assembly GCA_045531485.1 of Eubacteriales bacterium. Classification (GTDB taxonomy): domain Bacteria; phylum Bacillota; class Clostridia; order Oscillospirales; family CAG-272; genus UBA1740. The sequence continues at coordinate 57,109 of JAZSEC010000061.1, forward strand.
TGTAAATAAGAAGCGTGTCGGCTCTCAGAAGCTGGCGGGTCTTATGCTTGCGGTGGTTTTCTCTAACATCGGTATGTGGCTGGTGGAGAAGATCGTTCCGCTTAATTTCGAGTTTCTCTCTGTATCCTATCTGATGAGCGAGATTATTCTGCTGATCACTAACTGGATGCTCAGCGATTACGTTCACGTAAGCGACGTTTCCACTCCCACAGAGGAAAGGCAGAGGGTCATTCTCGTCGGCTCGGGTGAAAGGCAGAAAAGGGTAGAGGAGATCATATCTCACCTTCCCGAGGGCACCTCGCTTTCACCAAGGCAGCTTGATATCCTTGAGGGCATTCTTGACGGCAGGACCAGGAAGGAGATCGCAGCAGATCTTCACCTCTCCGAGAATACTGTAAAGATGCATACCTCCTCTCTGTATAAAGCCCTCGGCGTCTGTAGCCGAGATGAGATCTATGCAATGCTTGGCAGTGATAAAAATGATTAAAATGTAAAATAAAGCTTACAAAAAGACGGTTTTCACACCGTCTTTTTTCTTTTTCTTTTGAAATACACCCATAAAACACCCTTCCTTCACCCATAAAACACCCTTTTATTTTATATATTTTTTCTCGTTGAATTGCTATAATTAAGACGTAAATAAATATTTTAAGGAGGGTATGTTATGAATAACACCACTCGAAAAAGAAGCATAAAGCTTATCTGCAGCCTTTGTCTTATTATGTTGGCTGTCGGTCTGACCTGCATTCTTTCGCCCATAAGGACGGACGCTATAAATGCCACGGCGATTACTCTTACCGCTACCGATGGCTCACAGACCATTCTTAATGCATCTGAAAATGCAGAAGGCCCGGGCTACACCTGGGATGGGGAGAGTGCGACCCTGACCCTTAACGGTTATAATGGCAGAAGCATTTTCACCGATGGAGATATTAATCTTCACCTGATAGGTGAAAGCACCCTTACACTTGACCCGACCGAGCAGAACTCGGGTCTATTTGGCATTAATCTTGACAACACGGGCGGTAAGGCGACTATAACCGCCGATGAGGGCGGTACGCTTAATATCGTCGGTGACATCCAGACCCACTTTTCCGCAGTGACGGGTAGCGTGCTGTTCAAGAGCGGTACTCTTAATATTGACGTTACCACCTCCGGCGGAGGCTTCCTCTACGGCTTCGAGCGTAACGTAAGCTTTGACCGTGGGGGAACAGGCAGAGTAGAAATAAACGTGGATATTGAGCGCACCGTGGATTCAAGCGGCCTGATCTACGGCTTCTACAACGGAATGAATATTGCCGAGAGAAGTGACGTTGAGGTCAACGTGGATCTTGTAGGCTCGGAGAACGATACGGTTATCGCCTTCAACTATCTTGACGTTTACAAATCATCTCCCAGAATAGTGGCGACTGCCGACAACAGCGGCGGTCTTGCAAAATACCGTATGGTAGTAGACTCGCTTCAGGCTATGTCGCTCACCGAGGGCGGCTACGTTGAGCTGAACGGCACCGTGGGAATGAACTCTATCGGTAGCTCAACCAGCGTAAATACCGTTACCACCACTCCCGAGAATAACGACTACATTTGGCTTGAGTACGATAACAGTGCAATGTATTCGGGCGATTATATTCTCTCCACCCTTGACGGTGCGATTTGCGAAAAGACTGTCTTTGAATACAGCGACACTCCCGCCGAGCTTAAATGGGTAGGCGAAAATCATATTTCTATTCCATCAGGCAAGGTTGACGACAACTTCTCGGTTAACCTTCTCGCCGCTATCAGAGGTACCAGCACCTATGACGGCTACTATCTTAAGGCGCAGGTGACGGATGGACAGCTTCCCGAGGGACTTTATATTGCATACCAGGGCGGTCTGCTTAACGGTAGCTTTTCCTCTCCCTGTAAGGCGGGTAGCGTTACCATCCTCTTCACCGATAAGAACGGCACTCCCTACGACTATTCCGATGACAGAAGCATAGAGTTTACCCTGGATTACGGTGCAGTTGCCGATAAGGACAGATTCCTTTACGTAGGCGACAGCGATCCCGTCGAGATGAAGAACGATGGCTCCGGTGCAGGCTGGAGCTATGACGGTGAAGCCAAGACCCTGACCCTTAACGGATATAACGGCGGTCCCATCTCCACCGAGGGTGTGCTTAATATTCATCTTAAGGGCAATAACACCGTAACTCTTACAGACGAAAAGACCTACGGTATCTACTCGACCTACTCCACCGGTGATGTAAATATCTCGGCAGAGGCAGGCGGTACTCTTAATATCAAGACTCCCAATAATTATACCAAGTCCTTTACAGGTATCGACGCGGCGATCACGATGCATAGCGGTACCGTTAATATGGATCTCGCCTCCGACTTTACAGGCGACTGGTCTTTCGTAGGTATTGCTAAGCAAGGTTATCTCGGCTTTACCGACAGCGGTATGCAGAAGAGCTGGAGCGTTAAGGTGAGAAACAATGGCGACCCCGCCATTATCGGCGAGACTAAGGTACGTCTTTACGGTAACTACAACAACTCTCTGCGTATCGAAAATTGCTCCAATGTTGAGATGAACGTGGATATAAGAGGTAATGAGTACACCGAGATCCACGGCATCAGCAATCTTATCGTCTATAATTCCTCTCCCATCATTACCGTTTTTACCGATAACAGCGGCGGCGCCTTTGATTGCTTTGCCATCGACGGTATTACGGCTATGACTCTTGCCGAGGGCGGCAGACTTGATCTTACGGGTAAGGTGCTTGCTAACGGTCTTCCTTACTCCCAGAGTCCTCATACCGTAACCACCACCCCCGAGAATAACAGTTATTTCTGGAAGGACACCAATCCTAACTATTACAACGAGAGCTTCTATATGGCAGACACCGACGGCAACATCATTGATCGCGTGGTGTTTGAGTATTCGGCAGAGCAGGCTCCTCTTAAGTGGATGGGCGGCACACACTTCGATATTCCTGCAGGTGCTGTGGGCGACTATATCGGCCTTAACCTCTGGGCGGGTCTCAGAGGCGGCAATTCGCCTACCTACGGCTCTTATTACTGGAGCTTTGAGATCCTCGAGGGCAGACTGCCCGGCGAGATGGATTTCTCCTCCTATACCTCCTATAGCGGAAGGCTGAACGGCCAGGTGACCACACCTATCACAGCCGGCTTTGCCAAGATCAGAGCCACCGATAGGGCAGGCACCTACGACACCGCCGACGACAGATCGGTTGAGTTTATAATCAGCTACGGTGCATTTAATACCAATAATCCCGTAAGCGGCCTTGAATTAAGCAAGGACACCATCACTCTTGACAACGTTGGCACAGGCGAGATCCTCGCCATCGTAACTCCCTCCAATGCGGCTTATCCTAACGTCGAGGCGACGCTTGAGGGCGGAGGCGGTGAGATATCCGTACTCGTCGGCGAGCCCCAGGACGGTGTAAGCACCATCGCAATTAAATCCTTCGGTACTCCCGGTACCTACACCGTGAAAATCAGAACCGTGGAGCTTGGAATCACCAAGACCCTTACGGTAAAGGTAAAGGAGGCAACTCCCAACCTGTCTGTTAACTACATATATGAAAGACTGACAGGTCTTAATATCGGTGCAACCTATAAGGTCACAGGAGAGGGCATCAACACCCAGTTCACTGCCGAGGATATTATATACAGCATTCCCGAGGCCTGGATCGGCAAGACAATTAACGTAGTCCGTGTGAATGACGGTGGCCTTGACAGCGTGGCACAGGTGATTTCTATTCCCGCACGTCCCGCGGCACCCACCGGTATTGAAAAGACCGATGCAAAATCCTTCGACAGCACCGACGGTGAGCTGTTCGGTCTTGACAACACAATGCAGTATAAGCCCTCCTCCGACGACGGCTGGATCTACTGCTGGACAAGTAAGATATATCTCGGTACGGGCAGCTATGACGTAAGATATGCACCTACCAACAGCACCTTTGCAAGTAATAAGGTAACGGTGAATATCGGCTACGGCAAGCTTGCCTTCGAGGACAGAGCATCCTTCGATATTCCCGAGGGCTACTCCAATACAACCTGGGGCATAGATCTCAGCCCTGCGGTAAGCGGTGGTAAGGCACCCTACACCTACTCTATCGAGGGACCCGCCTGGATCACCGTTGATTCCGACGGATATATGAAGGCAATCCGTCCTGCGATTGATACTTCCGCAACCACCGCCAAGATCACCGTTACCGATGCCGATTCGGATAGCAAGACCATAACAGTTAACGTCGGCACTGTAACCGTTCCCCACGTTTGTAAATTCGATCAGCAGGTTGCTACTCCCGGCTATATGCTGAGCGGTGCGGATTGCACGAACAAGGCGGTATATTACTACAGCTGTAGCTGTGGTGCTCTTGGTAGCACCACCTTCGAGCATGGCGAGGCTCTCGGTCACAACTACGTTGAGAAGATCGTTGATAACGCACATCTTAAGGCGGCTGCTGCCGACTGCCAGCACTTTGACAGCTATTGGTACGATTGCACCCGTTGTGAGAGCATCAGCAACACCCGTTCCTATGAAACACAGACCAGAGGCTCTCATAAATATTCCTCCACCTTCGAGCATAAGGCCTCGGGCGGTCACGCACACGTGTGTACCGTTCAGGGCTGTGGAGCCATTGATACGCTTATTCCCCATACCCCCGGACCCGAGGCGACAGAGCATAATCCTCAGATCTGTACGGTATGCGAATTTGTAATAGTAAATACCCTTGCCCACGTTCATAAGCCCCAGATCTCCTGGAGCAGAGATGATGATAGCCACTGGCACGAGTGCGTTGGCACCGACGGCTATCGCTTCGATGAGGCAGCACATATCTACGACGACGTCTGTGATAAGGACTGTAACGAGTGCGGTGCGGTAAGAGTTCCCACCTCCCACGTGGAGCAGGCAGTATGGGTAAAGGACGCCGATACTCATAAGCTGATTCATAATTGCTGTGGCACGGTAGTGGTAGCCGAGGAGGCTCACTCCTGGAGTGACGGTGTATGCTCCGACTGTGCATACGCCTGCCAGCATACCGATGCAAATCACGACCACGTCTGTGACGTATGTGGCGACACCGTCGGCACCCACGAGGCAGCGGCAGGTAAGCATACCTGCGATCACTGTGGCAAGCCGGTTACCCAGTGTAACGATGGCAATACCGACCATAAGTGTGACACATGCGGTGCTTCTATGGGTACTCACGAGGCGGCGGCAGGCAAGCATATCTGCGACTACTGTAACAAGACCGTAACCGAGTGTAGTGACGGTAACACCGATCATAAGTGTGATACCTGCGGTGCATCTATGGGTACTCACGAGGCGGCGGCAGGCAAGCATATCTGCGACTACTGTAATAAGACCGTAACTCAGTGTAATGACGGCAACACCGACCACATGTGTGACACCTGCGGTGCTTCTATGGGCACTCACCAGGCTGCAGCAGGTAAGCACACCTGCGACTACTGCTCGGGCACTGTTACCGAGTGCATTGACGTTAACACCGACCATAAGTGTGACACATGCGGTATGTCTATGGGCATACACGAGGCAGCAAGTGGCAAGCATACCTGCGACTATTGCTCGGGTACTGTAACCCAGTGTAAGGACGACAATACCGACCATAAGTGTGACACATGCGGTGCATCTATGGGTACTCACCAGGCGGCAAGCGGCAAGCACACCTGCGACTACTGTTTGGGCACTGTTACCGAGTGCATTGACGTTAACACCGACCATAAGTGTGACACATGCGGTACGTCTATGGGCATACACGAGGCGGCAAGCGGTAAGCACACCTGTGATTATTGCTCCAAGACCGTAACCGAGTGCTCCGACACCAGTGGTGACGGTAACTGCGACGTATGTGGTAAGAAGATCGGCGATTGTATCGACGATAACAGGGATCATCGCTGTGACAAGCACGGCGAAAGCATGGGCACTCACGAGCCCGCTCTCGGTACTCACACATGTAGCTACTGCGGTGTGACCATGACTCAGTGCCTGGATATAAACAACGATCATAGGTGCGACACCTGCGGTGTGACCGTAAGCGATCATCATGCAGAGGAAAACGGTCACCTCTGTGACATTTGTGGCATAGCACTCAGCGAATGTAACGATGCTAACGGCGATCACCTCTGTGACATTTGTGGCATAGCACTCAGCGAATGCAACGATGCTAACGGCGACCACCTTTGTGACATTTGTGGCATAGCACTCAGCGAATGTAACGATGCTAACGGCGACCACCTTTGCGACGTATGCGGCGAGGCAGTAAGCGAATGCTCGGATAATGATTCTGACGGCATCTGTGACGTATGTGGTGCAGCTCTTAATACACCCGAGAATCCCGATAATCCCGATAATCCCGAAAATCCCGAAAATCCCGATAATCCCGATAATCCCGATAATCCCGACACACCCGATAATCCCGATAAACCTGATACACCCGATAATCCCGGTGGTTCCACGGACGGAACAACAGCACCCGTTGTAACCCCTACGCCCCCCGCAACAACAGCCCCCACAACAACAGCCCCTAACGAAGAGAAGAGCTGCGGAGGCTTTACGGCTGTAGGTGCGCTCCTTGCG